>JAYFQB010000103.1:0-2579 GCA_034927385.1 Anaerolineaceae bacterium
TCAATTTGGAACTGACAGCCTGTTTCCTCCCAGACTTCACGCAGTGCTGCCGTTTCAAGGCTTTCTCCGTGCATCACGCATCCACCGAGCGAGTAATAGTAAGGATCAGCGTCATTCCGGACCATCAGAACCTTGCCGCCATCGATCAGGATTCCGCATGCCCTCAGCCTGAACCAATCTGTCCCGCTCGTAAATGTGCATTCGGTCTCTGCCATCACTGCTCCTTTGATGTGGCAATTCTATCAAAATAACTGCCTTCTGACCGCCCCCGCCCCACCCACTCTGCTGTAGATTTAACATCAGTTTACCAAGTAGTAATATATACTACACGCAAGAAGCGTATAACTATGGGCTTAACTCTACAATAGGCTTCTCGCTGGTTTAGTATCGGATTAAAACTATTTTCATAGTGTATTACCGCACCTGATAACTTGTGGTGGTCAATCATCGCTATCCCCGTTCTCTTCATCATCCTCGTCGAAGCCGGACGCGCCAGGGGCTGGTTGATCGACGTGGAAGAAGAAGGCGAGGATCGGAAGAAAATCATCCCCGAAGGGAAACAAACAGCCTGAGTTGTTATTCTGGTCCGAATCCATTGACTTTCTTCCTTCACCTGCCATTAGCTTTTAAGCGCCTGAAAAACTAAACGAAAGTTGTCATCAAGTAATCTTTGGAGCCTCTCACACTTCAACCATGCTAATTTCGCCCTGGTCATCCAGAAAACACAGTTCCGCCTTCACAGGAATGCCAAGTTTTGTTGAAACAATTCCTTTGTAGCGGCGTACCTGAGCAGAGTAAATACGTGTAAGCCGTTCTTTTTCCAGGATTGCGTGGATCGGATCGCTTTTAAAGTCAACAATGTGCCAACCATCCGCGCCCCGGTATAGCAAGTCGATCACCCTGTTTTCGAGCTTTCCGTTTAGCATGTAAGAATAAGGCAGCTCAGAATAACGCTCCGAGGATTTCGAAACGGCACTCCCTAGCGAATTTTCGTGAAGACGGGATAACAACTTGTTGGCTCGCGAGATGATCTCGCGGCGTGGTGCTTCTGCTGCAAAACCAGCCTCCCAAGCCTCTGATTCTAACAAATCATTCAGAAGAGGATCCCCCGGAAAGAGCCACCTCTGCAGTGCCTTGTGCACTATCCGACCAAGCACTTTCCCTGAAACCCTCTCGTCCGCAAGTGTGGCATGCCAGGAACGTAACTCTTCCCTCTCAAGCTCATCAGGCATTTCCGTTTTTTCTATGGGTTGATAGAGAAAAAGAGAGTTCTCTGTTTGTATTTTCTCTGAAGTTTTGGTTGTAGCATTGACACCTATTGCTGGCGCCTTACTCTGCATAAATAGGGCTCGGACAGGGTATCCATTTTTTGTCTGGGTCTCGAAGGGTTGGTTAATGTGGTTCGTAAAGTCCGCGGAGGGTGAACCCATCGCATTATTCAACGCTTTGCCCCAACCAGGCAGGGCAAGCTCACCGTTCGAATTTGAGGTCGCGTGACCGCTGATGATCAGTTTTGCCTGAGCACGCGTCAGCGCGACATACAATAACCTGAGGTCCTCGCATTTGTCCTGGTCTTTATCCAGGTTCTCTGCTAACCTGTAAAGCATGGGGGCAGGTTCCAGTTCGAACGTGACGCCAAGCTCATCAGAGAGAAAAGATTTCGCCTTATTGGGTGGTTTGCTTCTGCCAGCATCGGCTAAAACCACCACCGGAAACTCCAAACCTTTGGCGCGGTGAATGGTCATGAGCCTGACCGAACCGGTTGCTTCTGCTGAGGCTTCCCCTTCCCTCGCGCCGGCATCATTGACAGTTTGAAGCAAATCCAGGTATTCTCGCACATTAACCGCCTGGCTCAGTTGGGTATCGGATAGGAGTTTATCCAGGTTCCGCCACAGGCGCCCCTCAGCTTTTATTGCCAGGTTATTTTCAAGGCTGTAATCGGCTGTGGCTAAGATAGCACGATAATCAAGCTCATCCACAACTTGCTTCAACAATTCCGCTGTTGGGATTCTATCTACGAGCGTGTTCAGTTTGTTGACTGTTGAGAGAACACGCCTTGCGCATGCCTGGTCTGAATCAGTCAAGCAACTAAGATCTCCCTGTAAGGCTCGCCAATAGGGCAAATTTGTTTGGCTTAGCTGGAAAAGCGCGGCATCCGTCAGCCCAAAAGCCGGCGAACGCAGCAACCCCGCAAAAGCCAGGTTATCCAGTGGGTCAGCAATCGCTCGGAGGATGTTCAGAAGGTCGCGGATTTCAGGACGGTCATAAAAACCCCTGCCAGCAACAGTCACAAAAGGAATTTGCACGTCAGCTAACGCTTCCTCGTAATAGGCGAAGCCCGATGAAGCTCGAAACAGCAAGGCGACCTGATCCCACTCAGTTATCTGTCCTTCTCGTTTGAGCTGCCACAGGCGGGCTGCAAGTGCTTGTGCAGCCAATGGCCTGGCTGCGTCAATATCTGCAGCCGTTCCGATGATAAATTCCACATGCGGTTGGTGCACTGGATGTTCTGGTTCTTTCTTGTATGCCACTAGCGGTGTGTAGGGCACGAAGTATTTCCGGGCAGGGTCAGCTTCTGT
>JAYFQB010000131.1:0-1516 GCA_034927385.1 Anaerolineaceae bacterium
TGAAGAAGGTGTGATGGACGTTCCTCCCCGGAAACTGAGCGATCATCTCATCACAGGTCAGCTTTTATCACGGGCATATCTCCTCCTCGGTCCGGTTCAGGCTGTCGTAGCCATGTTGGCATTCTATTTTTATTACTGGACGAATGGGTACCCCGGTCAGTGGCTCGACCTTCCAAATTCCGGTGAAATTTACCTTGCCGCAACCGCAATGGCGTTCAGCGGGGTTGTGGTTACGCAAATAGGCAACCTTTTTACGCAAAGAGCTACACACCGCTCCATCCTGAAGGTTCCGTTATTTAACAACCGGTTCATCTGGTTTGGAGTAATCACCGAGGTGCTTTTGATGCTTGGAATTGTCTACGTGCCATTCCTGCAGCGCTTCATCGGCACTGCGTCATTTGATCCGGTTTATTGGCTGTTTTTTGCGGTTTGGATCCCTGTTTTGCCTCTGGTAGACGCAGTTTACAAACACATCAGGAACAGACATGTTTCCGTTCAGGAAGGGCTCACTCAGAAAGGAGAGTCTATATGAAAATCATCATAGTTGGGTGTGGGCGTGTTGGCACCGGTTTGGCAAAAAACCTCAGTATCCATGGGCTTGATGTCACTGTCATCGACAAAAACAAATCAGCCTTTGAATCCCTGGGGTCCGCCTTTAAAGGCAAAACTGTTGAAGGGATTGGCTTCGACCAGATGGTTCTTTCGAAAGCAGGTATTGCTAAGGCGGACGCGCTGGCTGCCGTCACCGCCTCCGATGAAGCGAATATCGTGGCTGCCCGGATGGCAAGGTCGTTCTTTAAGGTGCCTTTTGTCGCGGCTCGTGTTTATGAACCGCAAAAGGCGAAAATATATCGACGACTGGGTATTCAGACGATTTCTCCAGTGACACTTGGCATTGAACGACTGACCAGCATCCTGATCAATCCCAAACTCAACATCGAGCGAACCATTGGCGCGGGTCAGGTAAACCTTGTGGATTTGGAAGTGAATCAGATGCTCGCCACAAAAAGGGGCAAGGATATTGAAATCCCTGGTGAGCTTGAGCTCGTTGCTCTCACTCGTAACGGAAAGACCAGCCTGCCAAACGATGCTACAGTTTTTCAACTGGGGGATATTTTGCACTTGTTTGTAACATCTTCCGCAAGCAGCAAAGTCAACCAATTATCCTTAATGTAAAGGTTCGGTGAATGATGAGAGTTCTTATTATTGGCGGTGGAAAAGTAGGTACATACCTGGCTGAAAGACTCCTGCGCGAGAAGCATGATGTCCGATTGATTGAGTTGAGGGAAGAAGAAAAGGAACGGATTCTGCTTGATATTCCTGCAGAAGCGCTTTATTTTGGCAGCGGCACCGACCCCGACGTGTTGGAAGCCGCGGGCATCCGCAAAGCCAACGCGGTTGCCGCTGTTACCGGCAGCGATGAGGTAAACCTGGTGGTGACCACATTGGCACGTTACGAGTTTTTGAACCCGAGGATTATTGCCCGGGTAAATCACCCAAAAAACGCCTGGCTCTT
>JAYFQB010000138.1:0-2744 GCA_034927385.1 Anaerolineaceae bacterium
ATGTACGCGAGCTCAGTGATGACACTCGAACCTGGTGACCTCATCCTAACTGGCACGCCCGCCGGCGTTGGGCAGCTTCAGCATGGCGATCAGGTCAGCGTCCACATTGACGGCATCGGCACGCTTTTCAACCGAGTATCCGCGGAGGGATAAACAGTGCCCTGGTTCATCGCGACAATCACGCTCAATTTGCCTGGTTGTCAAAGCCTGAAAGAAAAGCGTTCAACCCTTGCGCCTTTACTTTCCCGGCTGAGAAGGTACAATCTATCCGTTATTGAATCTGACTGCCAGGACAGTTGGCAAACAGCGAAGCTTCTGGTTGCGAAAGTTGGGCTCAACACTGCCCGGTTGGATAGTGACCTGGCGCAGTTGGTTACGCTGATTGAAAATGACTTCAGGAATATTTCACTGATGGAAGTCGAAAAAGAAAATTATATTTGACAGGTTATTTTGCAAACGATTAATACGAAACAACTCGAAAAAATCCTCTACCATGTCGAGAAACCGGGTAGGTATGTTGGCGGTGAACATAACCAGGTCCTGAAGGACTGGGATTCGATCCGCACGCATGTTTGCCTCGTTTTTCCGGACATTTATGATATCGGCCAGCCTAATTTGGGGTTGGCAATTGTTAACGATATTCTGAATAAACAACCGGACATCCTGGCTGAACGGGCTTTTGCTCCGTGGCATGACCTTGAAGCAGAGCTTCGCCAGAACAATATTCCGCTTTTTTCTTTGGAGTCCAAGCATCCCCTGGACCAGTTCGATATCATTGGCATCAGCCTCCCTTACGAGTCACTCTATACCAACGCCTTGAATGTTCTCGACCTCGCTGGATTGCCTCTGCGTTCTTCCGAACGAGGCGGCAACCACCCACTGGTCATCGCGGGTGGTCAGGCGTGTTTCAACCCCGAGCCAATGGAGGATTTTAGTGATGCTTTTATTATTGGCGAAGGTGAAGAGGTTATTCTTGAGGTGATCCGTGCGTTTGATCAGCAAAAAATGGTTGGCTCAGATCGCAGAGCACTTCTTCTGGCGCTTTCACAGATCCCCGGCGTGTATGTTCCTTCACTTTACGATGTAACCTACGCGCAGGA
Source organism: Anaerolineaceae bacterium (assembly GCA_034927385.1). Taxonomy (GTDB): domain Bacteria; phylum Chloroflexota; class Anaerolineae; order Anaerolineales; family Anaerolineaceae; genus Mesolinea. Next base: position 1,101 of record JAYFQB010000138.1, read on the forward strand.
TGGCACAATCTCCGAGATAAACCCTCTTTTTCCGTCTGTTCCAGCGTTTGTTACAAAGCGAATTGTTGCCAAGCTTCCCCCTCACCCAACCCGTCTGATTGTACCGAATGTCGAAACTGTCCATGACCGTCTCTCGATCGAGATCATGCGCGGTTGCACACGCGGCTGCCGTGTCTGCCATGCTGGTGTTGTCAACCGCCCTGTCCGAGAGCGATCCGTTGATGAGGTAATCGAAATAATCGAAGAAGGTCTCGCTGCAACAGGGTATGAAGAGATTGGCTTACTCTCACTTTCTTCTTCCGACCACACGCACATTCTGGAGCTAACCAAGGCTGTGTATGAGAAGTTTCACGACCGGAAAGTTTTTGTAAGCCTACCTTCGCTGAGGATAGCTTCCTTTTCTGTTGAGCTGATGGACGAACTGCGCAACCTGCGACCTGGTGGTGGCTTCACTCTTGCGCCGGAAGCAGCCTCACCCCGTATGCAAACCATTATTAATAAACCGCTCGATAACGAGGTTTTCGAAGAAACCGTCCGCAAGGTGTTTGAACACGGCTGGCTTTCGTTGAAGCTTTACTACATGATCGGGCTGCCTGGTGAAACGATGGAAGATGTTCAGGCAATTCTTGATGCCGGCAGGCGTGTCCTCGCAATCGGACGTCAAATGCGAGGCAATCGGGTGCGGGTCAACATTTCTGTGGGTAACTTCATCCCAAAACCCCACACGCCTTTCCAGTGGTATCCATTGAACTCAACCGATGATTTACAGGCAAAAATTGATCTTCTCAAAGAAGGCGCAAGGCGCACTGGCTTGAAACTTTCCTACAATATCCCCGAAACCACCCTGCTCGAAGCCTGGCTCTCGCGCGGTGATCGCCGACTTGGCGAGGTAATTCTGCGAGCCTGGCAGCTCGGCGCGAAGTTCGATGCCTGGGGAGAGAACCAAAACATGCCCATTTGGCGCCAGGCTTTCACGGAAACCGGACTTGATTCGAATTTATACGCCTACCGGGAACGCGGTCTCGATGAGGTGCTTCCATGGGACCATATCCACACCGGCGTATCCAAATCCTTCCTGAAGCGGGACCTGGAGTGGAGCAAACAGGGAAGGATCCGCAATGATTGTCGCGAACAGTGCTACGCCTGCGGCGTTCTGGACGCGTTCGGCAAGGAACGCCCGGTTTCACCGCTGGTTTACTGGGGGTGCCCATGAACAGCGAACCAACCCGCATCCGCCTTACTTACGCCAAGCTTGGCAACTTGCGTTTCATTGGTCATCTTGACCTTCAGCGCCTATTTGAACGCGCTTTGCGCCGCACTGGTCTGCCTTTACGCTATACACAAGGCTTTAGCCCGCATCTACGGCTTAACCTTGCTTCGGCTTTGCCGCTTGGGTTCATTGGCGAGGCTGAACAGATGGACTTCTGGCTCGATTGCGAAGTTCCCCTGGAAGAAGTCGAGAAGCACCTGAAGAACGCCCTGCCATTCGAGCTCGTTGTTCAAAAACTGCAGGTGATCGGTAATCACCAACCCTCGTTACAGGCATCCTTACTCTCGAGCGATTTCGAAGTTTTGCTGCCCGAGGAAGTTGACACAGTGGTTTTACAGACAAAAATCGATAGTTTTCTTGCCCAGGAGTCTTTG
>JAYFQB010000261.1:0-7517 GCA_034927385.1 Anaerolineaceae bacterium
CTATGATGCGTAGAATGGTACTCTTGCCGGAACCAGAAGAGCCCAGCAGGCAGACCAATTCGCCTTTGCCCACCTCAAAACTGACCCCTTTGAGCAGGGGTTCGTTTTCGTACACCTTGGTCAGGCTTTTTACGTCAAGCATTAAAACAACTCCTCTCCGGGGAGACGGATTTTCTCAATCAACAGGCTGCCGAGCCCGCAAACAAAAAGCAGCAGGCTGGACATTGCCAATGCCTGCCCATAGTTTAACGCGCCAGGCTGCGAAATGTAACGATAGATTGCCACAGGGATGGTTGGCGTTTGGGGATTGCTGAGGAAGCTGGATGCGCCAAACTCACCCAGCGAGATCGTGAAAGCAAAAACCAGACTCACGAGCAAACTGCGCAGCAGGATGGGCAGGTCCACCTTCAGCAGTACCTGCAAAGGGTTTGCGCCGAGCGAGCGTGCGGCTTCACGGAGCGTTTCGGGGATTGCCCGCATGGCTGGCAGGATCGTCCGCACTACGAAAGGCAAGGCGATCAGCGAATGCGCGATGGGGATCAGCAGCGGAAAACTGCTGTTTGCCCAGGGCGGGCGGTTAAAGACCAGCAAAAAACCAAGCCCCAGCGTAACCGCGCTGGCTCCTAATGGCAGCATGAACAGAGGCTCAAGGAACCGGTTGAAACTGGCTCGCTGTGCCATGGCATAAGCGGTGAGCACTCCAAGCAGCCCCGAGATCAGGATGGTGACCCCTGAATAGAGCAGCGAATTACGGATTGCCTGGACAGGCGGCACGTAAAAAATTGAGCCGGAGCGGTTTTGGAAAAGCTCGCGGTAATAGCGGAGGGTAAAACCGAGCGCCACCTCGCCGCGCTGTCCCCTGTCCGCATCCAGGGTCACAAATGACCGTGAGACAAGGCTGATGATTGGCATCGCAAACAACATCATCAGGCTAACTGCCATAAACACCACAAAAACCTTTTGCCATTTCTTTGTGGGACGGCTGAGAGCCGTTCTTTCGGGGTTGATAGCCGCCTTCCCATAGCGCGGTTTGTTAACGCGGCTTTGCAAAAGTGTCACAAGCAGGGTGATGACCAGCTGAATTACGGAAAGCAAACCAGCCACCGGTAGGTTAAAGCGGTTCATCGCCTGGTTGTAGATTTCCACTTCGATGGTGTTGAATTGCGGGCCACCGAGCATTAACACCACACCAAAACTGGTGAAATCGAATAGAAAAACCAGCAGAGCCGCACTCACCAACGAGGGCAACAGCAAAGGCAGGGTAATTTTGGTGAAACTTCGCCAGGGTGTGGCTCCCATCAGGCGGGCAGCCTGTTCGAGACGTGGGTTTAGTCGGCTCCAGGCGGAGCTGACAATTCGGATGATGATCGAGGTGTTGTAAAAAACATGTGCCAGCAAAATGGCTGGCAGGCTGTTCAGCAGCTTCAAGGGAGGGGAAGAGAGGTCAAAAACCGCCATCAGCGCCTGGTTAATCCATCCCTGCGGTCCGATCAATGTGTTGAAAGCCGCCGCAACCACAACTGTTGGCAGGATAAACGGCAACAGGCTGATGGCACGGAGGGTTTTCCGACCCGGAAAATCGAAACGAGTGAATAACCAGGCAGCCGGTAAACCCACAACCAGGGTCAGAACGGTTGAGAGGAATGCCTGAAAGAAGGTAAACCCAAGCGGTTTGCTGACCTGTGACCACCTAAAAAGCTCCCAGCCCTGGCTGAAACGCTCCGAAAAGACCACTTTGAAAATGGCAACCAGGGGTTGATAGAAAAAGTAGGCGAGGAACGCCAGAGGTATCAACCAGAGGGCGAGCGTCAGCAGGGCGGGGCGTTTGGTCATCATTTCAGGGTCAGTTGAGCATTAAATTCGTCCAGGCGTTGATCCAGGCATCCCTTTGCGACGCGATGAGTTCGGGGGAAAGGCTGGCAGGCTCAAGGGGAGATTCGATTGTTAACTGGAATGCTTCTGGGATTGCGGCGGCAGGCAGAACAGGGAACACAAACATCTGCATAGGCACATCCTCCTGGAAGGATTGGCTGAGGAGGAAGTCAATGAACTTCTCAGCCGCGGCACGGTTTTTTGTGCCTTTGAGAATTCCAGCAAACTCAACCTGGCGCCAACACATGCCAGCCCCAATCAGTGAGGCAGTTGGCGACTCGCTCAGCGCAGTTTCGGCGTAAATGAACTCCGCGGCAGGGCTGGAAGCATACGAAACCACCATAGGCTGCGCGCCTTTGCCTGAGGAGCCGGAGAAGTTGGTGTAGTAAGCCGTTTCCCAGTCCGATGTGATTTGAACACCGTTGTTTTTCATCGCCTGCCACCAGTCCAACCAGCCATCCTCGCCGAATTCGGCGATGGTAGCCAGCATAAATCCCAGCCCGGGTGAAGATGTGGAAGGATTTTCGACCACCAGGAGGTTGGCATATTGAGGATCAGTCAATTCGGTTAATGTGGTCGGAACAGGCAGCGCGTTTTTCTCAAACCAGGATTTATCGTAATTGATGCAGATATCGCCATAATCCACCGGTAGAGCCCGATTCTCAGAGTCGAGTTTGAACTCAGCCGGGATCAGTTCCAGCTGGGGAGCGTTGTAGGGTTCGAGCAAGTCCTGTTCAAGTGCCCGGGAGAGGAAGGTGTTATCCAGACAAAAGAACACGTCCGCGCTGGGAGTGCAATCAGAAAGCGACTCGAGCAAAAGACGGTTCAGCGCCGCGCCGGTATCACCGCCTTTGACGAAGTTAACCTTGATATTGTTGGCGGTTTCAAATGCTGAGAGGACCTCCTCGCTAACTGAGAACGAGTCATGCGTCATGACCGTCAGAGCTGTGGGAGTGCCAGGCTGGGTGGTGGGTGAAGCCGCGGGGGTGCAGGCTGCCAGCAGAAGCGAAAGGGCGAGGGTAACAAAGAAAATCTTTTTATCCATTGCATCATCCTTCTTAATTGGGTTTTGTTTTGATCACAAGCAATCTGCCGTGATGGAAATTAATTTCAAATGAGTCAGCCAGAGCCACGTTGCTGATACCGCGGGTTTGCCATGGAATGAGCGTTTCACCTCTCAGTGGGTATTCCAACCGTTGTGTTGTTATCCCCTGGACAGGTTCACCCCACGCAAAAAGTGAGATCAGTTCGCCAGGCTGGCTGGAAAAGCGGGCGCCAGAGCGGAGCAGGCGGGCTTCCACCTGACCATCCTCAAGCGAGAGAGTTTTGCTGTTTAGATCCGGGCGGGAAAGCAAGCTGAGATTGCCGAGAGTGTGATCCAACCGATCGCCAAAGGGGTACGCGATGACAATCTGCGTGTAGCCGAAATCGAGGGCGTAGTCAAGCGCAAGTTCGAGGTCGGTCTGGTCTTTGGCGGGCGGAAAACGGCGGATCTCGACCCCGGCAGCCGCGATATCTGCCAGTTCGGCGGCATCAACCGAGTCCAGGTCCCCAATTAAGAGGTTAGGTGTGAGCCCGAGGCGCCGGAGGTGACCCAGCCCGCCGTCAACAGCGATGAGGAAATCGCCGGGCAAAAGGCTAACCTCAAAGCCGGGCTTGGCTTGACCGTTCACGAAAAGTACCGCGCGTTTGTCCGTTTGCATCAAAAAACACCTTCCGCCGGGAGGGTGTTTTTGGTACTGGCTGCACATCCCTCCGCCGGCATGATCCGGATCAGGTTATTCGGGTCGGACTGTGCGTCCCTCTCAGCCTTGCGGCTCCCCGTGTTGATGCAGTGATCATAGCACATTAGCGGGGCGAGTTCAATGGTGTGTCGAGAGTGGATTGTGAGGAGGTCAGCATGATATGACAATTTCATGGGAATGAGTGTCATTTTTCAAGCTTGCTGGTTTAACCGTTATAATCAATTAATACAACTAATTGACATGTAACATGAAGGGAAAACCAAGTGTCAGCAATCACGAAGACTGCCCGCGTCCTGGAGACGCTTCTTTCTGAAATCAACCGCCCCGAAACGCAGCATGGGGACTGTCTTCCTTCCGAAAGGGAGTTGGGGGAAAGGTTTAATGTCAGTCGGGTGGTTATCCGCGGAGCTCTTGAAAAGCTGGAAAACGAGGGGCTGATCTATCGCATGCAGGGCAAAGGCGCGTTCGTAAGTAAAAACAAAGTCAATCAGAACACCTCCCGCCTAACAAGTTTCACTCAGGACATGCTGGTGCGCAACATGAATCCAGGCGCGAAGGTCCTTCAGAAAGAATTTGTCCCTTGCACGCCCTTCCTCAGCGGGAAGATGCAGATCCAGAACGAGGAGCAAGTGTTTATGTTGAAGCGTCTGCGCACGGCAAACGACGCTCCGATGGCTATTGAAACTTGTTTTTTACGCGAAGATGTTGGAAAACATATTTCTGATTTGCTGGTGGATAACACTTCTTTGTATAAATTGCTCGCGGAGGAATGCGGAATCCAGCTAAAGTACGCCATGCAGACGATCGAAGTAGGCTCGCTCGAGAAGGTGGAGCGCGACCTGTTAGGGAGGAATTGCCCGCGCAGCACAGCAATCATCACCAGACAGACATTTGACGTGGATAACAACGTGATTGAGTTCGTGGAGTCGCGCTATCGGAGCGACCGCTACCTGTTTCGCATGCTGCTTGAACTAAACGATACTGGAATTGTAGATTAAGAAAGATGGATGTGCATCCAAAAGCCTCAGACCATGCCCATTCCGCGTGGGGCAAACAATCGAAAACCGCAAAACTCTTGCGGGCACTTGTGAACAGTGCTATAATGCCAAGTTCACTGTATAACATAGAAAAAGCCAAAAAACTATTGACTCACACACCGATTTGTTTTATACTTATCGCTTGCGTTTAATACCTGAACCAACGCGTGGAATGCGTATAGCCCCACGCTTTTATCATGTTAGGAGATATTGATGACTGACCTGATGCCGCCCAAAAACTATGCGAGAATCCCAGTAGGGTTGGAGTTGCCCCAGCTTATCCAGATTCAGCGCGATTCTTTTCAGCGCCTCAAGGATGAGGGCTTGGGAAGTTTGTTTAATGAGATTTCCCCAATTACATCCTACGGCAGCGATTTGCGCTTGTTTTTCCCCAGCAATGATCCATTAGCCAAACAATTTGATTTGAAGTATTGGTTTGAAGCTCCAAAAAACACGGTCGAGGAATGCCTCGAGCGTGATTTAACCTATGCCTGCCCGTTGTATGTTTCAGTCCTTCTCGAAGGTAATGAATCTGGAGAGAAGCAGAGGCAGGAGCTCTTCCTGGGCGACTTCCCTGAGATGACCCAAAAGGGAACCTTCATTATTAATGGAACCGAACGCGTGGTTGTTTCGCAGTTAATCCGCTCTCCTGGCGTTTATTTCGAAGCTGAGCTGGACCGCGCCACAGGGCGTATGATGTCGACCGCCAAGTTGATCCCTGACCGGGGAGCATGGATGGAGCTCGAGACCCGCAAAAACGACTACATTATCCTGAAATTCAACCGCAAACGCACAGTGCCGATCACGGTCTTTTTGCGTGCCTTGGCGTGCCTGAATGACGGTATGCCTGAATCTCTGATTGTTAAGGGCTCGGATGAAGAAATCCTCAACCTGTTTAACGACGTGGATAATAATCCGGATCACCTCTACATTCAAAACTCATTCGATGAGGAACCTGAGTACGACATTAGCGGCAATCACTCGATTGCCGAAGCTGCCTTGATCGAATTCTACAAGAAACTACGCCCGGGCGAACCGCCCACGATTGATAACGCAAAAACTTATGTGACCGAACAGATTTTCGATCCACGTCATTATGACCTCGAAGACGTCGGTCGGTACAAACTGAACGATAAGCTCGGTTTGGAAGGCGTTGTACCTGGATCGCACCGCACCATCACGAAGCACGATATCGTGCGCCTGATCCGCCGGATGATTGCGATCAACAACGGCGTAATCCCTCCGGATGATATTGATCACCTCGGAAACCGCCGCGTTAAAACCGTTGGGGAATTGATTCAGAATAAATTGCGCGTTGGTCTGCGCCGCATGGAACGCGTCATTAAAGAGCGTATGTCCATTCGTGACCAAAACACATCGCTTTCACCGGTCAGCCTGGTGAACATCCGTCCGTTAGTGGCATCTCTGCGTGAGTTCTTTGGCTCAAGCCAGCTCTCCCAGTTCATGGAAGAGACAAACCCGCTTTCCGAGCTGCGCCACAAACGCACCGTTTCAGCTTTGGGTCCCGGCGGCCTGCGCCGTGAACGTGCCGGCTTCGACGTCCGCGACGTTCACTATTCGCATTACGGTCGTATCTGCCCGATTGAGACCCCGGAAGGTCCGAACATCGGTCTGATCGGTCGTCTGGCGGCGTATGCCTCTGTAAACAAATACGGCTTCATTGAGACCCCCTACCGGAAGGTTCTCCGTTCGCTGAAAGGCAACGACCCCAACCTGGTGAATCACCTCCTGCGCCAGAACATCGTGGATTCCTCAACCGGTGAGGTAATTTACCTGGCTGAAACACGCATCACAGAGGAAATGGCGGAAAAAATCCGCGACCTTGGCATTGAGAATGTGCTTGTTCGACCGTTTGTGACCGACGAGTATGAGTATCTGTCTGCCAACACCGAAGACAAATTCGTTATCGCCCAGGCAAACGCGCCGCTGAACGAATACAATGAGTTCTTGCGCCGCAACTCCTGCCGTGACGGTGAGAAGTTCGTTATCAGAGATTACGAGGATATCGACTACATGGATGTCGCTCCGAACCAGGTCGTGGGCATCTCCGCGGCGCTGATTCCCTTCCTTGAGCATGATGATGCTGGCCGCGCCTTGATGGGCTCGAACATGCAGACTCAGGCTGTGCCTTTATTACGCCCGGAAGTGCCGATTGTTTCTACCGGCATGGAAGAAGCGGCAGTGGCGGACTCAGGGCAGGTTGTCATCGCGGAAGAGGACGGCGAAGTGCTGTCCGTCACCGGTGATAGCCTCGTTGTCAAACAGACTTCGGGCGATCTGAAGCTCTATAAACTACGCAAGTATCAACGTTCCAACCAGTCCACTTGTATTGACCAGCGTCCTGCTGTCTCGCAGGGGCAGATGATTCACAAGGGCGATGTAATCGTTGATTCCTCTTCTACGGAAGATGGAAAACTGGCGCTGGGGCAGAACGTCGTTTGCGCGCTGCTTCCCTGGGAAGGTTTTAACTTTGAAGACGCCATCCTGATCTCTGAACGGCTGGTCGAGGAAGATCGCTACACCAGCATCCACATCGAAAAGTACGAAGTGGAAGCCCGCGATACCAAGCTCGGACCTGAAGAGATTACGCGTGAAATTCCCAACGTTGGCGATGACACAATCCGCGATCTGGACGAATCCGGCATCATTCGTATCGGCGCCGAAGTCGGTCCAAACGACATCCTGGTCGGAAAAATCACTCCCAAAGGTGAAAAAGAACTGACTCCTGAGGAGCGATTGCTTCGGGCTATTTTTGGCGAAAAATCGCGCGACGTTAAGGATACTTCTCTGCGTATGCCTCATGGCGAACGCGGTATCGTCGTGGACGTAAAAGTCTTCACCC
>JAYFQB010000180.1:0-5144 GCA_034927385.1 Anaerolineaceae bacterium
TGGTCTTGTTTTCAGCCTGATCGATTGCTACCAAAACCGACACCCCACGGGCAAATACGGTTTTGCCGTCGCCGCTTTCCACAACGAACTGGCTGCGCAAACTCTTCCCGCCTATATAGGGGGTTCGTACTCCAACGCGAACGGTGTCATCAAACTGGATGGAAACCAGGTAATCAATTTGCAGCGAGGCGATCACCATGCCAAAACCGCCGGCTAATGACCCGTCCCAGACTCCAGTTTCACGAAAGTATCCGATTCGGGCGGTTTCAACATACTCGAGGATGGAAACATTGTTAACGTGGTGCAGCGTGTCGAGGTCAGCATAACGCACCTGGGTTGGGTGATAATATTTGAAATCAGTGGGATAAGCCGGTGTAAGTGAGGTCATGATTTTTGCTCCTGGAGCAGATTATAGCCAAATCTCGTAGGAAAGGCGAAAAAAATCCTTATTCAATCCCCTTGCAGCAAAAATTTTTCATTCCCTGACTCCCTTGCGAGTACAATAGAGTGACCATGCCCGAAAATCCGCTGAAACCCTGGATCGACACAATCATCGAAGGCAACTGCCTCGAGATTCTGCCGACCCTGCCCGCGGAGTCTGTGGACCTGATTTTTGCAGACCCGCCCTACAACCTCCAGCTTCAGGGTGACCTTTGGCGGCCGAACGTCAGCAAGGTGGATGGGGTCACCGAGGATTGGGACAAGTTCGAAAGCCTCGAAGTCTACGATGACTTCACGCGCAAGTGGCTCAGCGAATGCAGGCGTGTGCTCAAACCCACCGGAACGCTTTGGGTGATCGGTTCCTACCATAACATCTACCGCGTCGGCAGCATCCTGCAGGACCTCGGTTACTGGATTCTCAACGACATCGTTTGGGTCAAGAGCAACCCAATGCCAAATTTCCGCGGTGTCCGCTTCACCAACGCCCACGAAACCCTCCTTTGGGCGCAAAAAGAACCCGGCGCGAAGTACACCTTTAACTACCGCGCTATGAAGGCGCTCAATGATGAGCTGCAAATGCGATCGGATTGGTTCCTGCCGATTTGCACCGGCAAAGAACGCCTGAAAGAAGACGGAAAAAAGGCACACCCCACCCAGAAGCCAGAGGCACTTCTCTACCGTGTGCTGCTCGCCACCACAGAGCCTGGAGATGTTGTGCTCGACCCTTTCTTTGGCACGGGAACCACCGGGGCAATGGCAAAAAAGCTTCAACGGCACTTCATTGGCATCGAACTGGAACCAAATTACATTCGTGCCGCGTCGAAACGCCTCGAATCCGACATGCAGCTTGAATTTAACGATCCCGTTTTCCTCACGCCCGACCCGCGTAAGCGCCAACGCGTGCCGTTTGGAACGCTGGTTGAACAAGGCTTCATTAATCCGGGAGACACTCTCTTCTTTGGCTCAGATGGTCAGCAGAAGGCGGTCATCCAGGCGGATGGGTCGGTGGTGCTAAACGGGCAGCGCGGCTCAATCCATTCCGTGGCGCGGGCTCTGCGCAAGGGACCTGCCAACGGCTGGAGGACCTGGTATTTCTGGGACCCCGAGACCGACTCCCGCCAACCGATTGACACCTTGCGCGACCGCTATCTTGCCCGGATCTCAGAGTTGTAGCCGCCGGTCTCTCAAATCTCGTCTTATCCAGCTTCCTAAGTCGCATATACCATAATTAAACCCCCTTCCTGTTCCAAGCACGTAGAATGTCGTTGTAACTAAGGAGTACTAATGAAACTGTTAAAGTTTAAATATCTATCTTTGGCATTAATTGCGCTTTTAGCTCTCAGTGCTTGCTCAATAAACTCTTCCACGACTGGTGGGACATCTCTCCCAACAACAGCGGGCTCTGACTCGGGCAGTCTATCCACCGACGCGCCTACTGCTGAAGACAACCAGGATTCTGCGTCAACTTCAACCTCGGTGCAACCGACTTCCGTAGAAATCGAGTTGCTTGAAACCTACGAATCAGAAAGCGACTATGTATGGGACGAAGCGAAGGTTGTGGAAATCTCCCTGGCGGATAACGCCAGCTCGGCTGCCAGCCAGGCAGTCAGAATCTCGGGTAATCAAATCACCATTACCGCTGGCGGCACTTACCGCCTGACGGGTAAGCTCAGCGATGGGCAGGTGCTGGTGGAGTCTGTGGATGACACCGTGGTGCGCCTGATCCTGAATAGCGTGGAGATCAACAACAACTCCAGCGCGCCGGTCTATATCAAAAACGCTGAGAAAACGATCATAATCCTGGCGGACGGATCGCAAAACGTGCTTACGGATACAGCGAATTACGTTTTCGCCAGTGCCGATGAGGACGAACCCAAGGCGACCCTCTTCGCCAATGACGACCTGACAATCTATGGCGCGGGAACGCTCAGGTTGACCGGGCAATACAACGACGCAATCAGCACAGACGATGGTCTCCTGATAAGCGGCGCGAACATCATCATCCAGTCATTGGATGACGGCATCCGCGGCAAGGACTACCTTGTAATCAAAAAAGCAAGCCTTGAGGTAGTTTCAGGCGGAGACGGTCTCAAATCAGATAACGAAAAGGAGGAAAAACTCGGACAAATACAAATCTACAATAGCACAGTGAACATCAACTCGGTTGGAGACGCAATCAACGCTGAAGGCGCGGTGGCGATATTCTCCGGACAGTTCACGCTCAATTCCGGCGATTCGTCCTTCAATCCCGACAGCATGTCGGCGAAGGCGGTAAAAGGGCTGGTTTCAGTCGTGATTGAAGGCGGCTCGTTTGTTATCGACGCCGCGGACGACGCGATTCACTCTAATGGCGATATCACCGTCAATGGCGGTGACCTTATGGTCGCCAGCGGTGATGACGGCTTGCATGCCGACCTCTCGCTGACGATTAATGGTGGAACAATCAATATTTTGAACTCCTACGAAGGGCTTGAAGCCCAGGTGGTGACAATCAACGGTGGAGATATTTCCCTGCTGGCGTCCGACGACGGAATCAACTCTGCAGGCGGAGCGGATGGGTCAGGCATGAATGGCGGCTGGGGAATGCCCGGTGGGCAAGCTCCCTGGGACCAAGGTGGCACCCAGAACGACTATTGGGTGATCATCAACGGAGGAAAAACCTATGTAAATGCAGGTGGTGATGGGATTGATTCAAACGGTTCGATTGAAATGACCGGAGGTGTGCTCCTGGTGGATGGACCGACCAACGACGGCAATGGTCCGCTTGATTATATGGGTACTTTCAATATCAGCGGCGGCACCCTCGTGGCGGTCGGCAGCCTTGGCATGGCGCAAGCCCCAAGCGCCTCATCCACCCAACCTTCGATCTTTATCGGTCTGAACCAGGCTCTGTCCGCCTCCACATTGATCCACCTGCAAACCGATTCCGGGCAAAGTATTTTGACCTATGCGCCATCCAAGGAATACCGAAGCGTGCTTATCTCCAGCCCGGAGCTTGTAATTGGAGAAAGCTATTCCTTGTTCACTGGCGGCTCGTCCAGCGGTGAGATAGACAGCAATCTCTACCTGAATGGAGAGTACCAGCCAGGAACCGAACTTACCCAACTTACGGTCGATTCGATCGTTGCCACCTATGGCACAAATGCCCGGCAGGGAGGCGGAGGCTTCCCTCCTGGTGGTGGCGGCGGTCGTAGACCATACCCTTTTTTTGTGTCACTCCTCTCGAACCGACGCTCACGCAACCTGCGTGAGCGTCCGGTTTTAACATGAAACATATACAGGAAATAAACCTGAAGCCTCCTGGGATTTGTTAATATGATCATAGTGATTAAGGAGTAAAAAATGGAACTCACTATGTTAAATATAAAAACAACAATCCCTGCAATCAAACTCGGGCAGGACCCAACAACCCCCACTTACCTCACCCATAAGCTCCAAAAGCTCGCGCAGGCATATGAACCCTGCTTTTTGGAAGACCTGGGCGAAACCTCGTTGATGAATCGCACGGACACCAAGTTTGTTCTGCCGCTGAAGCTTGGAATCAAGGCATTAAGCGAAATGCAAGCCCATTACCAGGTGCTCTCAATTGACAGTCAGCGTCTGCAGCCTTACAACACGCTCTATTTTGACACGCCGGACTACTACTTCTACCATCAGCACCAGCGTTCCCGTGCAACCCGCTTCAAGCTGCGCGTGCGCACCTACCTAGCGAACGACCTCAAGTATCTTGAAATCAAGCAGCGCACCAGCAAAGGGCGAACGGTAAAAGAACGTGTGCAGCTCGACAACTTCTGGCCTATGCTTGATGGCGAGGCTATCAGTTGGGCGGTGCAGCGGCTTCCGGGGGCTGCCTGGCCTTTGGAACCCGTGCTCAACAACAGCTTTTACCGGCTGCTCCTGGTGAACCCGGAGCAGGCGGAAAGGATCACGCTGGATTTTGAGCTCCAGTTCAGCAATTCCGCGCTCAATCTGGACCTGTGTCCCGTTGTGGTGGCGGAAGTCAAACGGAAATCCTCTCGCCAGGAATCAGTTTTTATCAATTGGCTGCATGGTGTCCATCAACGTCCGTCCAGCTTTAGCAAATACTGCGTGGGTCTGGCACTGCTCCACCCAGACCTGAAACGAAACCAATTCAAACCCAAATTATTACAATTGCAAAAAATGAGGTACGCATGACATTAATCAAAGACTTTATGGCTGGCTTTTTCCTTAATTTGCTTGTCGCAATTATTATTGTCCGTTTTATCTATTACCCAAAAACGCAGGACAAACACTTCGTCTTCACCTTCATGACGTTCAACACCGTCATCTACTTTGTGTTGAGCCTATTGGTAAAAAGCGAAATCGGCGTTGGCGTTGGTTTTGGCTTGTTTGCCATCTTCCACTTTTTACGGTATCGCACAGACCCGGTGCCGATCCGCGAGATGACCTACCTCTTTGTCATCATGGCACTTCCTGTGATGAACTCCTCGGGCATGCTCCAGAGCAATTGGGTCCTCCTGATCCTGGCAAACGCATTGGTTATCCTGGTGTTATGGCTCTTGGAAAAAGGGTGGGGTTTCCACTATCAGAGTTCCCGCAAAATCATCTACGAAAACATTGAGTTGATTGTGCCTTCGCGCCGGGCGGAACTGATTGCCGACCTTGAAGAGCGAATCGGTCATCAAATTTGTTCGGTGACCATTGGCAACATCGATTTCCTT
>JAYFQB010000067.1:0-3801 GCA_034927385.1 Anaerolineaceae bacterium
TTCATTTCTTGTGTTATCTTATTCATAGCAGGATCTGGTTCCTCCGTTTTGGTTGAGGTGGTGCTCTAACCTTTATGGTAGTCCATTTCCTGCTATTCTATTTTTTACAGTACACTGTCCAAGATGTATGGTAATCCTACATCCCTCCCACAATTCCCCCTAAAATTTCATTTGACAATTCAAAATGCTTATGCTAAAATCTGTGAGCTTCGGTCCTCTAGAGGCAGAGAATACAATTTGCGGGTGTAGTTCAATTGGTAGAACGTCTCCTTGCCAAGGAGAAGGTCGTGAGTTCGAGCCTCATCGCCCGCTTACTTCAAAGCTGATACTGTAACGATATCAGCTTTGTTTTTACGGCGACGTGGCCAAGTGGCAAGGCAAGAGTCTGCAAAACTCTCATCATGGGTTCAAATCCCATCGTCGCCTTTGTTTTATTCCTGTTGCTAGTATTCCCTATTGATTTTGCTAATCAGAGCTCAACAACCCAATCAGGTCCGGCAGACCTTCGCAAACCAGATCCGGCTGAAAGCCGGAGTTTTCGAGATCCGCGCGGGTTGTTTCGCCTGTTAATACCAACACAGTCCTCACTCCGGCAGTTTCTCCAAGCGCGATATCGGTATACAGCCGGTCGCCAACCATCACCAACGTGCCATTAGCCAAACCCCACTGCTCCGCCAACGCGTCCACGATCCCCGGATTCGGCTTGCCTATTACCACATCTGCTTTCCTCCCGGTGGAAGCCTCCACCAGGCTCATCATCGCCCCAATATCCGGCACAGGTCCTTCTGCCGTGGGGCAATTCACATCCGGATGGGTGGCAACATACGGCAGCCCCTGCCGAACAAAGCGGCAGAACGCGCTTAACCGATCATACGTAAGGCTGGTGTCGTACCCAATGACGGCAACATCCGGTTCCACCTCGTTCAGCTCAATGCCTCCCTGCCTGAAGCTTTCTTCCAGGCTTGCTGTACCCAAAAGAAACACTTTTTTGCCCGGGTAATGCTTCCTCAAGTACGCAATCGCGGCATCACCGGCAGTGTAAACTCGCGCGTCTTCCTCCCTTACGCCCAATGCCTGAAGCTTGCGGGCATAGTCCTGTTTGCCGCGAGAGGTATTGTTGGTCAGAAAGCTAAAGGGCAACCCCCGCTGATTAAGCACCTCCAGGAACTCCAATGCCCCCGGTAGGAGAGACTCCCCGAGGAAGAAGGTGCCGTCCATGTCCAGCAAAAACGCCCTGGCTTGCTTCAAAATTCGTTGGTTAATGTTTACGGTTGACATTCATCCTGTCCCAAATAAAATCCTTATTACGAAAGGAAATTACCATGAATACAATTTGCTATTCTGTTCCAAACATCAGCTGCAATCACTGCGTTATGCACATCCAGAAGGCACTTCAACCGCTTGAAGGCGTCGAACAACTGGAAGTGGACCTCGAGGGCAAATCCGTTACCGTCGGCTTTGACGCTCCCGCAACTGACTTGCAGCTCCGGGCTGTTCTTGCTGAGATTGGCTACCCTGCCTACCGCTCATAGGTTCAGTTTCCTGATCGCTTCAACCGCCAGTTTGTCTGCCTGTTCGTTGTAGCGGTTACCCGCGTGCCCTTTCACCCAGGTCCATTCGATCTGGTGTTTTGCCATTTCCCGGTCAAGATCCTTCCATAAATCAGCGTTTAACAACACGCCTTCCTTGCGCTTCCAGCCGCGCGCTTTCCATCCCGGAAGCCACGCAGTGGCGGCATTGACCAGGTAACTCGAATCCGTGTAAAAATGCACCACAGAAGGCTTGTTTAGAGCTTTTAGGCTTTCAAGTGCGGCAGTGATTTCCATTCTGTTATTTGTGGTCTGTGGTTGCGCCCCGCTGATCTCTTTGATATGCCCATTCGAGATCAGGATTGCCGCCCAGCCGCCTGGTCCAGGGTTCCCCTGGCAAGCGCCGTCCGAATAGATCGAGACAACCGGCGTACCGCTCATGGGTTCCCTGCGGGATTCTCAGCCAGAGTCTGGTTGAGCACGCTAATGATGCTGGAAAAATATTCCGGTTCAAGACCGTACACCCGCATATAGGCATCTTGTAACACGAAGCGATTAACACCCCATGCGGCGTCTTCAGGAGCGAGCGTCAAACGCACACCATCCCTAAAGGCGGACGCCCAGGCAGGGTGCAATGCCGCGTATCGCGGCGCGACCTTGGCTGGATGCCCGGTCGCAGGCCACAAACCGTGCAACTCAACCAGGTTTTGCTGTTGGGCAGGCTGCAGCAGCCATCGAACACAAAACCACGCCGCCATGTCGGTATCGGCATCTGTCGAATTGATCGCCGCGCCAATCGACTCGAGGGCGATTGAGCCGCCGCCGTCAGCCGTTGGGTAGGGAATTGTCTCCCAGTTGAGCTCTGTGTCTTTAGCGGGCAGGTAATTTTCTTGTTGGCTAATCTCGCTGAGCAAGCCTTCGTAGGCAAGCGCGAAACGATCTGTAAAATACTGGTTGGGCGTCGGTTCCAATCCGATCCAGGAAGTGTCGGCAACAAACGCCTGCTTCAACGCCCGAAAAGAAGCGTCAAGCGCCGAATCCTGCATTTGTACCACCTGGTTTTGCATCAGATAATTCCCACCAAAAGCGGCATACCAGCTCTGTGCAGACATGACGGATTTAGATAGCAGCAGCCCACCGGTGCCGTTATTGACGTAAACATCATCTGCCAGGTTGGCGCGTAATCCAGCCTGCATCTGGCTGACAAATTCATCCCACGAAGTCGGAGCGGCTTCAAATCCAAGCTCTTTTGCCCATCCCGTCCGATAGTAAATCAAACCGGCGTCGTACGCCAAAGGCAGCGAATACCTCGGGGCAGCATCGTTCGCGTTCGGTGCCAAAGCCGCGAAAGGCGAATCTGGTTGGTAAGAATCCATCACCCCCCATGTTGGATCGTTGATGTAAAGATTCAATTCGAGCAGCCCAACCTGGTTTTGCGGGTCGAGCAGATCGTAAGTTCTTCCAATAATGATGTTCGCGTCAAGGTCGCCCTGCCGCATCGCCTCAGCCAGAAGTTCATCGCTTTTGTATGCCTCGCCAACAGCCTGGATCCCCCAAATGTTGATCAAGTTGAAATCCTCGATCATCTGGTTAACCCGATTCTGGTCCACATCCCAAGGATAGAGAATCTTCACTTTTTTCCCTTTCAGCGCGTTCATATCCACTTCGAGCTTGGGCTTATCGGTTGGGGCTGGGGTGGAAGTGGCGGGGACTGGGGATGGCGTCCGGCTTGAAAAGAGAGCTGGCGTGGGTGACACAGGCTGACAGGAGCCAACCACCAAGACCAAACTTAATAAACCAAGCCAAACGAACCTGTTTTTCTTCATATTTTATCCAACAAAAGCGGGAATGGATGGGAGTCGAACCCACGACGGCTCTTACCGACCCGACACTGATTTTGAAGACCAGGAAGCCCACCGGGACTTTACCATTCCCGCTTAAAGAATAATGCAAAACCACCTACCTTGCAACCCCCCAGCCAAAACACCAACACGATCTGACCGTAGGTCTCCACCTGTTTCCACCGAGACCATGCCCCATTTTTCGGCGGTGAAATCCTTGTAGGGCGGAATGGACTTTCCTTGTCCACTCCGCCGATTCCTAATCTCCACATTTGAATAATGGTTGAGGCGGAGTCCGCAACCCTCGTAAAAGGACACAAGACCAAGCCGAAGCGGATACTGCCCAAAAAAATACCATATACAAGTCGCTACACTTTGTATATTGCATTTTCCCGATACCCTCCCTGAGGAGTATAATAAAGTAGTTAATG
>JAYFQB010000110.1:0-4169 GCA_034927385.1 Anaerolineaceae bacterium
CCCACTGAGAAACCTCTCAGGACGGTGATCAGCACATCTTTGCCAGACATGCCCCGCGCGGCTACGAAAAGAAAAGCCGCGATCACAGCGAGAAGGATGATTGCTTTGGAGTTTTTGCGAAAATTCATTTTCATAGTCAGACCTATGCAGCCCCGAGATAGCGATGGATCATGGCTTGGTCGGCTTCCAGGTCCTTCATCAATCCGGTTGCCACGGACTTTCCTTCTTCGATAATTACGAAGTATTCAGCCAACTTACTCGCCACAAGGAAGTTTTGTTCCACCAATACAACCGTGCTCTGCTCGGATAACTGGTGAATCACATCAATCATATGTTCGATAATAACAGGTGCCAATCCCTCGCTGGGTTCGTCGATCAAGAGCAGGCTGTTATCCGCCACCAGGGCTCTGGCGATTGCAAGCATCTGCTGTTGACCGCCGGAGAGTTCGGTGCCCCTCAAGTGAAGGAACTTTTTCAAGTCCGGGAAAAGGTCAAAAATAAAGGTCTTTTTCCGTTCCAGGTCGCCCTTGTTTCTCTCGGCAATCTTCAGGTTTTCCTCTACGGATAAGTCTCTGAAGATCGCCCGGTGCTCCGGAACAAAGCCGATGCCAAGTGCTGCAATCTCGAAAGGCGGCATCCCCTGCACTTCCCTGTCGTTGAATATTACTTTTCCCTGGCGGACATTTGCCAGCCCCAGAATGGACTTCAAGGTTGTCGTTTTGCCTGCCCCGTTCCGCCCTAAAAGTGCCGTGATGGAACCTTTCGGAACAACAAAATCGACATCCTGAAGGATATGGTATTGATTTATGAAGGAATGGATATTCTTTACCTCGAGGATATTGTTCATCTTATCTCCATTCCTGAAATTTTCGGATTAATTGGTGCAAAATACTGCTCCTATATTTTAAGGTCATAGAGTCCCCCCAGGTATGCGGTTTGCACTTCGCTATTCTGTGCGATTTCCGAGGGCGTGCCTTCCGCCAGCACTCTGCCCTGGTGCATGACCGTGATCCTGTCGGACACACTCATTACCACGTTCATATTGTGTTCCACAAGGATGACCGTTTTGGTCCCGGATTGCTGCACCTCCTGAATCAAGGTGATTAGTTCCGGTACCTGGTCGGTAGCCATACCCGCCGTGGGTTCATCCAGCAGCAGAAGCTCTGGATCGGGCGCAAGGATCATGCCGAGTTCCAACTTTCGCTGATCTCCATGCGAAAGTGCCCTGGCAAGCACCAATGACTGGCTTGTCAGACCCACTTTTTCAACGACTTCGGCAGTGCGTTGCTGACAGCGAACCATCTTTGTGGTATCCCCAAGGATGTGAAAGTTTTTCTCTTCCATGGCTTGGGATGCCAGACGGATGTTCTCATGCACTGTCAGGTTGGGGAAAATATTGGTAATCTGAAAGGACCTACCTATCCCCATGTGAATCATGCGGTGAATCGGCTTTCCCGTCAAATCGGTTCCTTTATAGAATACTTTTCCGCTGGTCGGTTTTAGATTCCCACTCAATAAATTAAAAAAAGTGGTCTTTCCTGCACCGTTCGGACCTATGATGGCGTGTAGAGTGCCAGCTTGGATCTTGATGCTCACATCATTCACTGCTGCCATCGCGCCAAAAAATTTGGTCAGGTTTTTCGTTTCAATGATAGGTTCTTGTACCGTCATAACGTCTCATTTCTTACTTTGCTTGCGGTAAATTTTATGGCTTCAGGATGTCCCTGGAAGCCCGCAAAGCCTCCAGGGACACAACAGCTAAAAAAGATTATTTGCCAGACAAGCTGCCGATTGGCAGGTCACCACAGCGGCTCTGGAGGGCTTCCGGGAGCAAGCAGGGAGGTTCTGGGCGGGTGGTATCAACAAAGGAGTAGTAATTGCCGGTGGGATCAGTCACATTTTCGAGCTTGAGAATGTACATATCCTGGATGGCAACGTGATCTTCGGGGCGGATGTAGATAACGCCGTTAGGACCTTCAAATTCAAGGCCTTCCATGGCTGCAACCAAAACAGCAGGCGTAACATCGCCGTTGGTCTTCTTGAGGGTTTCAACAATCATGATGGCAGCGTTCATGCCGTCGGCGTCGAACAGGTCAGGATAAACGCCATAGCGGCTGCTGGCTTCTGCCACGAGAAAGTCGTTGGCAGCATTCTTGGGTGCAGACCAATGATACAGAATACCAGCGGTGGTGCCGATGGCATTGCCGTAGAAGACTGGGGTTAAGGCATTGTCGATGAAGGTGGTACCGAGTTCCATGGTGTCAGTGACGCCCTGGTCCTTGGCTGCCTGGACGAGGGAGATGAAGCCCGAACCAGCCCAGGTCACGATGTAGGCTTCCGCGCCGGAAGCTGCAATCTGCTCCATGTAAGGAGTGAAATCAGTGGTGGTGGCAGGAGCGAAAATATCGTCAGCCACAAATGTGCCGCCATCAAGCGTGCATGCATCGCGGAAAGCTTCAGCGGAGCCGTGTCCGAAAGCATAGTCAGCAGCAATCTGGATGAAGCTGCTATAGCTGGCGGTGAGTGCTTTACACTCATTGATAGCATCCTGATAGTTGTTGCGTGCAGTGCGGAAAGTGTACTCGTTGAAGTCCTTGCCAGTGATGTCGTTGGCTGCGGCAGGTGCAACAATCAGCGGAATCTCATTGGCGAGGGCAATCCCCTGCAGTACGGCAGTGGCGCCGGAAGACGCTGTGCCAACCAGGATGTCGACTTTCTGGATGTCGATCAGTTCGTTCGCGACGGTGGTTGTGGTCTCTGGGACACCGGCGTCGTCACGCACAAATACCTGGATCTCGCAATTGTCGATCTTGAAGGTGCTTTCCTGAGCTTCAGCAAAACTGAAGACTGGACCAGCAGTGCCCTCAGAACCTGTTGCGTATTCCATGCCGAGCATGAACGCGCGCTGGATCATGGCACCATAGATCGCCAGAGGACCAGTGATATCAGTGATCAAACCGACTTTGATGGGTTCTGCGCAAGTCAAACCTGCGGCGGGTTCCTCGGTAACAACCGGCTCTTCAGTTGCAACAGGTTCTTCCGTTACCACGGGTTCTTCTGTTACCACTGGAGGTTCAGTGACAACCGGGGCGGGGGTAGGCTGGGCGCAAGCACCCAGGACCATGCTCGCAACGAGCAGCATGGCTAAGACAAAAAATACCGACTTTTTCATTTTTTCTCCTTGTAATTAGTCGTTTTATGATTGCCAGCGGCTGGATACGCCGCAGACTATCTCCACTAAGTTAATCCCGCCCACTATGCTTCAACGCAAAACCTAAAAGCAGCGTGTTGAGTGGTTCGGGTTTGTCCAGGCAGAGCGCGTGCCCTGCACCGGGGACAACAAAATATTCAGCTTGAGATATACGCGCCACCATCATCTCAGCCAACTTGCGCCCTTTTATCTGATCTTCCTCCCCCACCACGATCAATGTCGGGCACCCAATCTGGCCTAATTGGTCTGTTATGTCGTACGTGGAAAATGAATCCATCAGCTTCACAAACGAATCCAGATTTAGCCTGGCAAAGTTGTCATGCGCGGCAGGCAGCAGCGCCTCATTCCTCTTCAAGTACTCCTCCCCAAAATTCAGGAAGACGGATGTGTGAAAAAGCAGGTCCGCATCGTTGCGTTCGCCTGCCAGTTTCCATGGATAGGATTGCAATTTCAGCATCTGAGGCACTTCTGAGACGCCGTCGATCACCATCAGACTCTTGGTTTTCTCGGGATGGCGCAAGGCAAAAACCAAACTCACCTCCGCACCGTAAGATATGCCTGCTATGTGCGCTTTTTCAATCCCAAGCGTGTCAAGTAAACCCGCCAGATCATCAGCATGGAGTTCCATTGAGTAGGGTCCCTCAGGATGATCAGATTGCCACATCCCCCTGCAATCATACAAAAGCACCCGGAAGTGCCTCGAGAGGGCTTGTGTCTGGAAATACCAACTGGCGGTGCTCATCATAATACCATTGGAAAGCACGATCACTTCACCGTCCTGAGGTCCGTGAAATTCATAGTATAGGGCGGTGTTATTGACAGCTATCCTGGGCATTTTATACTTTCCTACACAGGTTCAAACGCAAGGAATTTTTTTGCGGCATCGCCCTCGCCTCGAACGACAAAGGTCTGTTTGAGCGGCATTCCGATGCTGATGTTTTCAGGGCTATTCAGGTCA
>JAYFQB010000178.1:0-10584 GCA_034927385.1 Anaerolineaceae bacterium
CGTTTATTACGCCCGGCATCCCTGTACCAATTTCCTCATTGCGGATGATACTTCGCAATTTATTCCAATCAATCCGATTAACTTTGTCTAGATTGGATCTGGCATCCTTGCCCGATAACCAATAATTTATGACTTCATACACGGTTGATTTCTTATCAACTGAAAGACCCGTCTCATCTTTGTCAAAGATAACTACTTCAGGCATGCCATCTTGTGCTAACAGCTTCCATTCTGTATTTCCGACCCCCATTCCGTCTTTGTACACCAATAATCCCTGGGCGTATGCCTGGAAGAACATGCGTACCTTCTCTGTATTTTCGAGCAAACCAACTATTTCAGGTTCAAATGGACTAAAATTAACCGTCCGTTGTATCGTGCGCATCAGCGCCAAATCATGCGCGTTTCTTTCCGCATTAAACACATAGTTTGTTTTCGGGGACACGATTTGGTTTGGAACAGCCATTGTGGACTGGAACAACTCCTCCATATCGTTAAGCAATACAAACTCGCGGCTTGGAATAAGATGGTGTAATTGCAGGTAGGTGAACTTGTACGGGTCGGAGGATAGTGAATTATTCCCAGCATTATTGAATCGGTTTATCGATTCCTTAGCACTACCAAGTTGAGCGCTTACTTGATTTTCAAGATTCACAAAGTAAGCCGGATCGGTGGTGCCATCCAACCGCATAAACATACTATTAAATTTATAGACAATTCCTCCTCCTTGTCTCGTTTGATAAAGAGGTTTGGTAAGATTTTTCAGATCCTGAGCAAAAGCTTGAACGTTCTGGAACTCATGGCTCAAAATGTCGATAATAGGAGCCACATTCCCTTGATTCCCTTGTAGTGCGTTGTCATAGCGAGCGTTCAGTACTGAGTTCAGCTTATTATAGTTTTCAACCACAGCATCATTGGTTTGAGCGGCAATTAAGCTGCCACCTGGAACACCTAGACTGAATTCCAACGAGTCACTCCCTGCTGGGTTTGTGACACCCCAGACAAACGCGTTCAATCCGTCCTTGATTTCTTGCGTCGCCTGATATGGCAACGGCTGCGGATTCTGGCCCCCAAACGCTCTCACCCGGTTATTTTCCTGGTAATGATTGTCTGCCACCTGGGTATCTAACATCTGTTGTACACCCCTCAACTGCCGGTTGTTTGCAAAACTCGGGTTCCCGCGTCGAATCTCAGCCTGCAGCCCATTCTCCCCGGTTCGGACAATCCCCCATCCATAGTTGTACAGGCTGTTGAATCGCTTGTCCGGATCCCCATCCTGCTTCCCTGTCGCCAAAACCATCACCCATTCTTCCAGCTTCTTCTTTGACTCCAGGGTGAATCGCTGCATCGCACGAACCACAGCTGCCGACTCTGTGATAATGGATTCTGACAAGTAATATTCAAACAACTTGTTCGTGGTCCTTAAATAGGTTCTTTCTGCCTCCCTCGCATGTGGGTGCACATTATTGTCAAAGAATGCAAATACACATTCCTTGCCAGCCAGCTTGTCGTAATTCTTCCTGGCAGCATCCCGCGCGTTACTCAGCTTGACCCGGGTATTATTCTCAGCTATTTTCAGGTATAGCAGGTTCAGGTAATTCAGGTAAGCATCAAACTTTTGGTTTAGTTCCTCATACACGCCCACTAAATATCCCAACTTCCCGCTCTTTGCCCTCACCGGGTCATTGTCAAGCCCATTCAGCTGGATCGCCGACCACTCCTTCAGCAATGCCCTGAAGTTCCTGACGATGGCGTCTCCTGCCTCTCGCAACAAGCGTACTTTGGTGCCTTCCGTGATCCGTGTCTGGATCTGGATCCCAGGATTCCTGGGATCCGGCACATTTCCCCATTGTCCAAACCATTCCACATCTTTCGCCTCAACACCATTGAGCACCTCTTGCTTTATCCCACGCGGCGTTGCGTTTGGTCGGTCTCCTGATGGCCTGACCACATGCCAGATGTTTTCGTTGACCAACTGGGTCAGTCTTGTCTGCAGGTCGGCATCATTCACGTGCGTGGTAAACGCGGTAAAGGTGCCCCCGTGCCGGTTTACAATCTTGTTTGCCTCATTGATGACATGCATATTCAACTCTTCACCTTTACCGCTGACAGTTTGAATTTCCGGCAGCAAGGCGTTGTTGTCTATGTTGTGGTGTTGCGCTGAAGAAAGAAATGCCCTCGCTCCAGCTTCCACGGTGGCTGGGGTTGCTTCCGTGTTGCGGTCCCGCCGAACGCCAATCGCTTCCCCACTGGGACCATAATTCGGCGCAATCAATTGCTCCAGTGTCGCCAGACGGTATTCATTCAGCATCTGTGACTTCGTGAAGTGCACTGGCGTTTTGAAGGTGAAGGCTCCAACTGAGCTGTAATAAACGCCTCTTGGGAGAGTGCCTATCGCAGTATCGTTGTTGCTGTTGTCAAGGGAAATTAATTGTCCCAGTGTATCATCTAACGAGCCAGATATCGCCTGCGCTACAACGGGATAGGTGGCGTCTTCGGGTCTGAAGGCTGTCAGGCTGTTTCCCGTCCGATCAGGATCAATAATATAAGCGTTATCAAACACCCTCCGGTCATATTCAGCTGCAAGAGGTGGATTGGTGTTGGGTAAATACACGATCCTGGTTGGGTTGTAAGCGTCAACCGGCGGCAGCATAAACCGGTTTAGTTCTTGCCAGGCTGCATAGGCGCGCAGTCGCTTATCAGTGGAATGACCTTGTTGTTCCCAGGTTGTCGGCATTACAAAATAGCCGGTTAATTTGTAATTATCACAGTTGATTGCTTTCGCCGCGGCTCTTACCAGCCAGGCAACATCCATAAAAATGCCCGCTCCAGTTCCACCTGCAAGCGAGGTGACAATGATGATTTCCATCCTCATGGCTTGGTTTTGTCCGCCGTCATAATTCATCAGCCGATTGGCGGTTGCGTTGCTGCCTCTCGAAATTGCTTGCTGAAGCCTGTTATAGAGCAGTTCAACTTTATTGAATAGCGAAAGTCTTCCCAATTGCCGGAATGCTCCAGCTCCATAAATCGTTGAGCATGGGCCAGGACCCAACCCAATTAAATAGTCCGTGTCCAGCCATGCAAATTCTTCTGGTTTTGGATCTTGCCTGTGAATTCTTAAGATGAAGTCGTACAACGGCTCCCCGATCTGGAAATACTCACTAATCTTATCAAGCCTTACTGCTCCGACCTGTGCGTCTGTGAGTGTATTCATTCGTTGGTCGCCGTCTCTCTGAGCGCCAGCTTTTAGCAGTTGTACGTCTGACAACTGCGTGTCAATCCCCAGCAGCTGTACATCTTTCGGCATTTCTCCGCCGTTAGCTTCCTGCAAGTCATTCTTTAAATAGGTCAGCACCCATTGTCCCGTTCCACCTAAGCCGATTACTAATGATGGCATTGCCATAAATCACCTCCAGACTGACATTGCCTGCCAATAATTTCAAAAGAAAGGTTAATTTCCTAAATACGTTCCACAGTTTGGGCATTCCAAGACAGAAGCTTTAACTCGATTGCCACAGGAAGGACAGGTTTTTTGCTTCGCGCTTTTTATTATTAGAATAAGAATGAGAATCGCTAAAGCGATACCAAAAACCCACAAGAAAATTTTTAAATAAATGGCACTTGATCCGGGTCGATAAACTAAGTAGATTTCTTCTGGGTTATACCAAGTCGCTTTAGATCCGTTAACTTTATCGGCATTGCTTTCGATAATTTCCCCAGCTGAAATTTCAACTATATTATCTACAAAGTACGTATTGGCTTGGTTCATGATTGAGTTGAACTCACTTCCGAAATTGGAAAAGCTATCGTTGTAATTAATCAATAAACGATAGGTGCCATCACCCAAATCTGTAATTATGCCGGTTTCTTGAAATAACCGATAGGATTCCCCAGACATGCTGTATTTTAACTTTTTCCGATCATAACGCCAATCAAAATTGACTCCATAGTTTCTTGCACTTTTACTAACGAAAGTCATAATAGGATCTAAATATATTTCAGGGTTAAATAAGCTATCCGGTATATTGGTATCGAACGCATCACCGAAGAGATCCCCTGCAGCTGAACCAAGATCATGGATGACGCCAGCATCAAAGTCAGCTTCGGCTTTAAGCTTCCAATTTTCTTCAGAATAAAAGTTGAGTGATAAATTCTGTTCGCAGCCTGTTAAAACCAGAAGGAAAAATAAACAAAAAATGGAAAAAAAATACTTTTTCATAGCCCCTCCGTTTAATATGAACTAAGTTATTGTCATGTTAAATCTATCTTTAATATGCTGTGCTGTCAAGGCTTTTCGCTAAAGCTCATTGTGGCTGTTACTTAGGTGGCGATTGTTGAAACGAAAGGTATGAGCATAGATAAATATAAAGTTTCTAAACACATGATATGCGTAAACTACCAGGACTTAATAAAATGAGAAAAGGGTCAACTGTTGACTGAAGCGGCAGCGGTGACAGGCATGCACCGCCAGTCGATTCTGCGCATTCTGAATACGCGATTATCCAGGAGGAGATGCGAGAAGCAAAGTGGCAGGGGTTACGGGTACGGATTAGAAGATGCCTTGCACATCATCGCCCACGATCTGGGTTATCCCTGCGCTGGGAGTGTAAAAAATTAGAACTTGATGTCCGAACAGCTTGCTTTGTAGCGATAGTTGATGACTCCTTAGAGCGTAAACTATTGAAAAAGGTGAGCGTTTCATTCGTGAAACTTCTAATGCAGAAACGCGACAAAGCTGAAACCAAGTTAGCTTTTCGTGACCACCCACAAAGAGATTGAAAGCATTGAGAAAAAACAGTCTCATCCACTGAATCAACGGCAGACCTAACGAATGGTTTTACATAATAAAACCTATAGACCTAAAACCAAACGGATTTTTGGCCGGGTGGGTTAGGTGCCAGTTTACTGGTAGTAAAAAAGGCGGGCGGTTGAGGGCGTTTTCCTGTGTTCCGATTTAACCTCCAGATTTTACTAATACTGAATGGAAAAATCCCGGAATTCACCCATGCCCTGGCTGAGGTGCCATTTCACGTCGCGAACGTATGCTCCGTCTGGACCATCCCGCAGTGCTGCCAGGAGGTGGTGCAGGCTTGCGGTTTCCCCTTCAGCCACCACCTCAACCGTCCCCCCGCCTTCCAGGTTCCGCACCCAACCGGTTAAGCCAAGCGCCAAAGCTTGCCGAAGAACGAAGAACCGAAAACCGACGCCCTGAACCCTTCCATAAACAATCGCGTTCAGGCGCTGGTCAGTCGATTCGGTCACAGGTCATCCTCATCGTCGTCATCATCAAGGGTGTAGCTGTCTTCGAGGCTTCCATCCAGGTCTTCCTCGTCTTCGTCGACGTAGCGCTGCCATTCTTCATCGTCAAAGTCATCGGGGTCGTCAAGATCGTATTCATCGTCGTCCTCGATCGTATCCCAAAGTTCAGATTCTTCTTCATCCTCGTCATGGGAAGCATGCTCATGGTGGATGCCTACTTCCATCATCTCAAAACCTGCTGTTTCGTTGGTAAAATGCAGCATGTCGAGAGCTTCTTCGAGGAGGTTGTATTCTTCATCATCGTCTGTTTTGGCGAGCATCGCCACGAATTTTTCCTCGATTCCCTCGCCGCCGATCTGAGAAAGTGCCCAGATCATCTCGCTGCGCAGGTAGTCGTCGCTTTCCCGGTCGACCTGCCGCAGAAGGCGCGATCGGGCGGCGCTCAGCGCAAGCTCGCCCGCGGCATGGATTGCCTGCCCCTTTATGTCCAAATTATCGTCGTCAATGTGGTCCATCACCAGGGATTCCCACTGATTGTCGGCTGATTTTCCCATGGCAAACAGAGCGCTCTCGAGCCATTCAGTTTTTTCTCTGGCTGCTGCTTGTCTAAGCAAGGCTGGCACTTCCTCCCTGCACGAATAGCCAAGCGACTCCAACGCTCGCCGCTGCGCGAGTTCTGAAGGGTCGTTTTTGTATGCCGAAAGCCGCGCGTCCTCAATGGTGTGGAGAAGCTCAGGCATCAGTTCCTCGAGCTCTCCGAGGTACACATAAAAGCCGAGGGCGTTGGCCGCGGCAGCCCGCACAAATTCCGGTTCTTTAAGGTCTGCCATCAAGCGTGTAAAAGAAGGGACCAGTTTGGGGTCTTCCGCTTCCAAAAGAAGACTAATCCCGTTCACCTTACATTCCCCTTCTTCATCTTCCAGGGCAATACGTCCAATATCCTCGAACATCATGAGATGGTCAGTTTCTGCGAGTTCCACCAGATCCTGCATGAGAGTTATCCTGCGTGAAGCGGGGACTGCCCGCCATGCATTGGCGAGCACTCTACGGTCTTCCGGCTGTATGTCCGAGAAATAGTGAAGCAGGTGGGGCGGAAAGGGCTTTTCCGTGTCCATCAGGGTTTTTATTAAATCGTGAATTGAGTTTGGTGCTTCCATAACAGGTCCTTAAGGGATCGCGATTGGGTTGATAAAATCGCGAATATTGATAAAAACGAACAGAATAATCAGCAGGAAGTAGAATACGGAATTAATTGTATTCGCCACCTGGGCGGGGATGCGTTTTCTGGTGACTGTTTCGATCAGCAAGAATAGAATCTGTCCGCCGTCAAGCGCCGGGATAGGCAGCAGGTTGGTGATGCCAATCGCGATTGAAAGCATCGAAACAAGCGAGAGCCGCGTGATCGGTAGCACTTCGTTGGTTGCTTCCGCGTTGCTCTGGTCAATTTCGGCGGCGTTCGAGAACAGATCGTAGATTCCTTTTAGTCCGATCACCCGCGCTTCACCGGGAGCAAATTTCCCCTTGATATAGTTGTAAGGCAGGGCAACGGTCGTTTTAACCTGTTCCCAAAAGGTTCTAAATGCCGTGCCGATGCTTTGAATAAAATTAAGTTCTACCTCAGGGTGTGACATCACAAAACCAATTGCGCCTTGCCCTTCGGGCGGGTTTTCACGGGGGGTCACCAGACCTGTGTGTTCCACACCGTCGCGGGTGTACGTTAGGGTTACTTCCTGTTCGATGTACTTTTTGGTAGCGGCAGTCATCGCGTCGGTTGAGCTGATAGGATCGTCGCCTAATTTGGTGACGATATCGCCGGCTTGCAGACCGATCATTTGTGCCGGAGAGTTGGCTGCCACTTCCACGACGAGGATCTTGCTTGTGTCAACCGGGTTGACCACGTTATAGAGGAAGATCAGCAGCAAAATGCCGAGGATGAAGTTCATCGTTGCGCCGGCGATCAGGATCAGGAAACGTTTCCATTTTGGAGCTGCCATCATGCCGCTCGGGTCGTTTTCATCCGTTTCCCCTTTCGTGCGCACAAATCCGCCAAAAGGAATCCAGTTGAGTGTAACCTCTGTGCCTTTCCAGGTAAAAAGCTTAACAAGGCGCGGCGGGTAGCCGAAACCAAACTCTTCCACCTCAACCCCAACCCATTTTGAAACCAAAAAATGTCCGAGTTCGTGCACAAACACGATCAACCCAAACACGAAGATGAATTGTAAGATCACACCAAAGTTAATCATGAGCATACTCCTTACTCGGAATTATACCTACTTTGGCTTTTGGGGTTTGTCGGAATGGTATTAACTTTTGACAAGGCGATTTCTCCGACCCGCCAGCAAATCTTCGCTGAAAAACGATTACCGCTTACAACAGGGTATAATTTGGCGCATGCCTGTAATTGTCTCCCTGGATATTGAAACAACCGGTTTGGATTCTAAAAACGATTCAGTGATTGAAATCGGCGCGGTGAAGTTTAACGAAAACCGTGTGTTGGATGAATTTTCTACCCTAATCAATCCACGTAAGCCGATTAACTCGTTTATCACCAACCTCACCAGCATCACTAACGCGATGGTCATGAACGCTCCGCTCCTGGCAGACGCCTTCCCAAAGCTTGACTCTTTTATTGGTGATCATCCTATTTTAGGTCAGAATGTTGGTTTTGATATTAGCTTCTTTCATAAATTTGGAGCGTTCAAACAAAACCCTGTTATCGATACCTACGAGATGGCTGCGGTTTTGCTGCCCTCGGCTCCGCGCTATGGCTTGGGTTCGCTCTCCCAACAGCTCGGGGTCATCCTTAGCGACGCCCATAGAGCCGTCAATGACGCCCGCGCTACGATGGGCGTGTATAACAAACTCTACGAAAAGCTCACGCAGTTGCCGATTGACCTGATCGCCGAGTTGGTGCAACAAAGCCAAGGTCTGGGTTGGGCGGCAGAATTGCCTTTCCGCTGGGTGCTGCAGGATTTGATCAAGCAGGGAATCCAGCCCAAACGCCTCCTTGACAAGGATGGTGGGCTACTCTTTGAGTTTGGCAAGCCTGCCCGCGCGAATCCGCTTGAACCGGACGCCGAACTCACCCGGATCGATGTGGATGAGTTGGCAGCGGTGCTGGAGCCCGGCGGCGTATTTTCAAAGAAAATCGCGGGTTTTGAACACCGTTCCCAGCAGGTGGATATGCTGCGAGCGGTCGCGAACGCCTTCAATGACGGGCAACATTTGATGGTCGAAGCTGGCACCGGCACGGGAAAATCCCTGGCATATCTCATCCCCGCGGCGGACTGGGCACTCACCAACAAAGAACGGGTTGTTATCTCCACGAACACCATTGCCTTGCAAGATCAGTTGATCCAAAAAGACATCCCCGACCTGGTTGAAGCCACTGGAATGGACATACGCGCGGCAGTGCTGAAGGGGCGAGGCAACTACCTCTGCCCACGGCGTTTCAACGCTATGCGACGGCGCAAACCCGAAAACCTGGACGAACTGCGCGTGGTTGGAAAGGTGCTGGTTTGGCTGCAAAGCAGCCAAAGCGGCGACCGCAGCGAGCTCAATCTCAACGGGATGGCAGAACGCTTGATTTGGAGCCGTATTTCCGCGGAAGACGAAGGCTGTAGGCTCGAAAACTGTCTGAAACATACCGGCGGACGCTGCCCGTTTTACAAAGCCCGTATGGCTGCGGATAGTGCTCATATTTTGGTGGTCAATCATGCTCTGCTCCTGGCGGACGCTGCCACGGAGAACCGCGTTTTGCCTGCCTATAACTACCTCGTAATTGACGAAGCGCACCATCTTGAGGATGCCACAACTGACGCCATGGCGTACCGCTTGCGTGCCCAGGATGTCAACCGTATGGTTCGGGACCTCGGCAGCCATGAACAGGGCTTGTTGGGGCGGCTGCTTTCAACCGCGAGCGGCATCCTGAAACCTTCGGACCTTGCGGAGCTCAAGAAGCTTATCGGCGAAGCCACCGACCGGGCTTTTCGTTTTGATACGGAAATGACGGCGTATTTCCGGGCGTTGGATAACCTCCTCCTGGAACTGCGAGAAGGCAAGCCTCTCGGTACGTATCCCCAGCAAACCCGCATTCTAAGCGCCGTGCGCACCATGCCTGCCTGGCTGGATGTGGAAGTCAGTTGGGAGCAGGCTGCGATAGACCTCGACGCTCTGCTCAGGATTATCCGCCAAATCCGCGAAGGGTTGCGCGGGATGGAAGCGGCGGAATCCGAAAATGCCGAGGATCTCCTGGGCACGCTGGCGATGTTTAGCCAGAACCTGGTGGAGATCCGCGAAAAAGTTGAAAGCCTGACGATGGACCCGCAGCTCGACCAAATCTACTGGGTGGAGCTCGACCCGCTGCAGGGACGCCTCACGCTTCAGATTGCTCCGCTGCATATCGGCAGCCTGATGGAGAAGTACCTCTGGCACGAAAAAGCCAGCGTCATATTAACCTCCGCCACGCTCACCACTCATGGAGAGTTTGATTACTTGCGCAGGCGGCTCAACGGCGAAGATGCCGATGAGCTGACCGTCGGCTCTCCGTTTGATTATGAACACTCCGCGTTGGTCTACCTGCCAACCGATATTGTCGAACCGAACGACAGTTATGGACATCAGAGAACGATTGATGAGACTGTCATCCGCCTGGCAGTTGCAAGCGGCGGACGCATGCTGGTGCTTTTCACCTCGTACGCTCAACTCCAAAAAACCTCCAAAGCCATCCAGCAGCCGCTGGCAAAGCACGACATCACCGTTTTTGAGCAGGGAGAAGGCGCATCCGCCACCGCGCTGCTCGATACCTTCAAAGATACTCCCCGCGCGGTGCTCCTGGGCACGCGCGCCTTCTGGGAAGGGGTGGACGTTCCCGGAGAAGCGCTTTCGGTGTTGGTTATCGCCAAACTTCCCTTCGGCGTGCCGAGCGACCCGATCATCGCCGCCCGATCGGAAAGTTTCGATGACCCTTTCAACGAATACAACCTCCCCGAGGCAATTTTGCGCTTCAGGCAGGGCTTTGGGCGGCTGATCCGCACCCAAACGGACCGCGGCGTGGTTGTTATCCTTGACAAACGCGTTACCGCCAAACCCTACGGGAAGCTTTTCATGGAATCGCTGCCCCAATGTACCGTAATCCAGGGGAGCATCGCCAACCTCCCCGAAAAAGCCGCCCGCTGGCTCGGGATCTAAGCCCCGGCGACTTGAAACGGGCTTGAACTGGTGTTCCCGTGCTGATAGAGCTGACATAAAAATTTGGTTGGCGGAAATTGCCCTCCGATTAAGCTGCGGGAAGCATGGCTGGGTTGCCAACTAAAGGACTGTCTTTGG
>JAYFQB010000078.1:0-2314 GCA_034927385.1 Anaerolineaceae bacterium
CAGCCAGGCACTTAACCTGCTGAGCCGCAGAAGCCGCTCCGTGGCGGAAATGACCCGGTATCTTGAAGGCAAAGGGTACGACCCAACAACACTAAAAGCTGTGCTGGTCCGCCTCAAAGAAGAAGGTCTGCTCAATGACGACCGTTTCGCCAGGGACTGGATCGAGAACCGCAGCACATTCCGCCCGCGCAGCCAAACCCAGCTAAAAGCTGAGCTGCGCTTTAAGGGTCTCGCGGAAAGCTCAATCGACACCGCGATCGAGGAATCCGGGGTGGACGACTCAGCCCTCGCGATGGCTGCCGCGCGAAAGCAGTCGCACCGCTATCTCTCATCCGATTATGAAACTTATCGAAAAAAACTGGGGAACGCGCTTTTGCGGCGCGGTTTCAGTTATGCCACGGTCAGCGAAACTCTACGCGCCATTTGGATTGAGGCGCATCAAACCGAGACCGTGGAACTAAAAAATCAATGGAGCAATTGACACAATGAAAACCTTATTACAACCAGGACCGGGTCCCAATCTGCTTTATCTGTGGGTTGGGCTCGCCGTTATCGTGGGTATCCTGATCGGTTACCTGATTTTTTCGACCATCCGCAAGAACCAGGATGAAAAACTGAAGCGTACGGCTGAAAACATTATCGACCAGGCAAAAGAGATTGCCAAATCGACAGAACTGGACGCCAAGGACGCCGCCCTTAAGATCACCCAACAGGCGGAATCCGATATCCAACACAGTCGCAACGAGCTTAATAAGGAAGGCGACCGCCTTTCCAAACGCCGTGAGGAACTGGACCACCGTTTCGACCAGATGCAACAGCGCGAGTCGGCACTCAACAAACGTCAGAGTGCTGTGGACAAACGCGCCAACGAAATCGAAGCCCTCTACACGGAGCGTTTCGCGGAGCTGCAGCGCGTCTCGGCAATGTCGAGTGACGAAGCCCGCGGAATCCTGCTCGAAGAGGTCGAGAAGGAAGCCCGCGGCGACATGGCGCGCATCATCCGCCAGTATGAAATCGAAGCCGCGGAAACCGGCATGGAAAAAGCCCGCGAGCTAATCGCCGACGCGATTCAACGCGTCGCTTCGGATAAAGTCGCCGAGGTAACCACCTCCTTGGTCACTCTGCCCAACGAAGAAATGAAAGGTCGCATTGTTGGACGTAACGGACGCAACATTCGCGCCTTCGAACAGGTAACCGGCGTGGATGTTATCGTTGACGACACCCCCGAAGCCGTCACCATTTCGTGTTTCGACTCCGTCCGACGCGAGATCGCCCGCCGCACACTAAACAGGCTTGTAACTGATGGTCGAATCCATCCGGCTTATATCGAGAAGATTCTCGAAGAAGAACGCAAGCTGATGGATGAGGACATCTTCAAAGCTGGCTCTGAGGCAGTCTATGAAGCCAGTGTGCACGGTCTTCACCCGGAAATTATCAAGAAGCTCGGTCGGTTAAAATACCGCACCTCCTACGGACAGAATCAACTTGCCCATGCCGTGGAAACATCCAAGATCGCCAGCGTGCTGGCGGCTGAACTCGGCGCCAATGTGGAAGTGACAAAACTCGGCGCGCTGCTGCACGACCTCGGCAAAGCTATGGACCACAACACCGAAGGCACGCACGCCCAGATCGGCGCGGAATTTGCCAAGCGCCACGGCGTCAGCGCGGCAGTCTGCAACGCCATCGCCTCCCACCACCACGAAGTGGATCAGGTCTCCATTGAAGCAATCCTGGTGGAAGCCGCCGACGCGATCTCCGGCGCACGCCCCGGCGCCCGCCGCGAGGATCTCGAGCAGTACATCAAACGCCTGAAATCCCTCGAAAACATCGCCAACTCCCATAAGGGCGTCGAACAAAGCTACGCCATCCAGGCAGGTCGCGAAGTGCGCATCATCGTCAAGCCGGAAGAAATCGACGACCTTGAAGCCCACCGCATTGCCAAGGACATCGCCACAGAGATTGAGGAGACCATGCAGTACCCTGGTCAGATCCAGGTGACCGTCATCCGCGAAACCCGCTCTGTTAGCTACGCGAAGTAGCCTAACAGCGATACGATTAAGAAGCCGCCAGAAAAGGCGGCTTTTTTTATAGCTTGGGCTGGCTAAACCGGCAAATCAGGCAATCATGCCTGGTCTACCCCCTGACAAATGGATTATTCGCTTTTTCGAAGCCAACGGTCGTTGCGGGACCGTGCCCCGGCAGCAGGGTGGTTTGATCTGGCAGGGAGTAGATCTGTTCGCGGATGTTCTTCAGCAACAGTTCATGGTTACAGCCGGGGAGATCGGTTCTGCCGATGCTGCCCCTGAAAATCGCG
>JAYFQB010000049.1:0-6137 GCA_034927385.1 Anaerolineaceae bacterium
GAAAAAACTGCGGAATTTCCGCTGTTTTCTGGATGATTGGGCTGAGGGGCATGCCGCCGGAACCCGGGCGTGTCATTGGTCCGGAAAGCAACCATTCCGTCAGCCGGAAGGCGATCCAGTTCATCATAATTGTGTTGATCACTTCATGCCCGCCGGTCTTGGCTTTTAGAAATCCCGGCACAAAGCCCCAGAGCGCGCCTCCAAGCGCGCCTGCCAGAAACGCCAGCGGCATGTGAATCCAAGCGGGTAAGCCGGTGACCGCATAACCCACGTAGGTCGCGCAGGCAGCTCCGATGAAAAGCTGACCTTCAACGCCAATGTTAAACAGCCCCGATCTGAAGCCCAGCGCCACAGCCAATCCCGCGAAAATATACGGTGTCGCCTGGACCAGGCTTTCCAGGAATGGATTGAATGCCTGGCGGATTTCCTTCGCATCACCAAGTTTCAACGCGTTGATCATGCGCGCGGGGTCTCCGATTGCGCCATTGAAAAGCGCTTTGTAGGCTGTACCAACTTCGGAAAATGCCGTAGCGAAACCTTTGCCTATTGACTGACCAAACGCAGTGTAAACCGACTGGCTTGTGATCGCGATCATCAATCCGCCAATTATCAGACCGGTGAGGATTGCCAATAACGGAATCGCGGCTTTGCCCAGGAACGGTTTCTTGTGATGCTCGGATTGCAGGTCATCCTGGTTGATTTCTTTCAGGATCTCTTGCCCAATATCTTTCTTTTGTTTACTCATTCAATCACCATCCGGACGATTTACAGTGTCGCTTCCGCGACTACCGTCTCATCGAACTGAATCGGTTGATCCGGCACAATTCCCGCCATCAACAAGCCGACGTATGCTTTGGAAATGCCCTTGTTGGGCACGACCGCGATAATTTTGCCCCGAAACATAACCGCCACCCGGTCCGACAGTTCCATAATTTCATCCAACTCGGGCGAAACCAACAAGACTCCGCAACCCTCATCCCGTTTTTGGACGATGCGTTTGTGGATGTATTCAATCGAGCCCACATCGAGACCTCGCGTTGGCTGCGAAGCCACCAAAAACTTGATCGGGCGCGAAAGCTCCCGCGCGATAATCACCTTCTGTTGATTTCCGCCGGAAAGTGAGCCTACCGGAGTTAAGGCGTTGGGCGTCCTGATGTCGAAATCCTCAATCAGTTTTTCCGCGTTTTTCAGGATCATTGGATACTGCAAGAGCACACCTTTCGCGAAAGGTTTTTTGTAGTATGTGCACAGAACCAGGTTTTCAGCTACAGGGAAAGGTAGCACCAAACCATCCGCCTGGCGGTCTTCAGGCACGTGAGCTGAGCCTAACTCGGTGATTTTCCTTGGAGTTTCTTTGGTTACATCCTCACCTAAAAGCGTAATTTTCCCGGACAGGGATTTTTGCAGACCCGTGATCGCGTTGACCAATTCGGTTTGTCCGTTGCCCTGCACGCCCGCGATGCCGACGATCTCACCGGAATAAACTTCAAGCGAGACGTCATCGACCATGACGTTGCTGAACTTGTCTACGACTGTCAGGTTTTCCACCGAACAAACCAGCTCACCCGGCTTGCTCTCGGTTCTGTTGACTTCAAGATTCACCGGGCGACCTACCATCATGGCAGCCAGGGACTGCTTGTCCGCCTGGGCGGGGGTGGTTTCGCCGACCACTGCTCCGCGCCGAATCACCATAACCCGATCGGCAATATCCAACACTTCACGCAATTTGTGGGTGATAAAGATTATGGACTTCCCCTGGTCAACCAGCGACCGGATAATTTTGAAGAGTTCGTCCGCTTCCTGTGGGGTTAATACGGCGGTGGGCTCGTCAAAAATCAGGATTTCCGCGTCGCGATAGAGAAGTTTGATAATCTCAACCCGCTGTTGCACACCAACCGGCAGGTCACGGATATAGTCAGCCGGGTTCACTTCAAGGTTATAGTGATTGGAAATTTCCAATATTCGGTCAGCAGCTTTTTTTCGATCGAGGAAGCCTGCTTTCTTTACGTCTTCGTCGCCCAACATTACGTTTTCGGTTACCGTAAAAACTGGAATCAACATGAAGTGCTGATGCACCATGCCGATGCCTTGTGCTATGGCGTCTGTTGGGGAGCTGATCGTCACTTTCTGACCATTTATCAGGATTTCCCCTTCATCTGGTTGGTATAGCCCATAAAGGATGTTCATCAAGGTGGATTTCCCAGCGCCATTTTCTCCCAATAGAGCTAAAACCTCACCCTTGTTGAGGGAGAGATTGATCTGATCGTTAGCCAAAACCCCTGGGAACCGCTTGGTTATTCCTTTTAGTTCAAGAATTGGGGGCATAGTTGATACCGTTCCTTCCCAATAATTTTTCCAATCTTACCACAGCCGACAATAAAAATAAGGCTGGAAAAATCCAGCCTTATTTTTTAATGGAAGTTCGCGTTAGTCGAGGGTGATTTTCCCTGCGATGATATCAGCACGGAGCTGATCGATCTCAGCCGCGAGTTCCGCGGGGACAAGACCGGCGAGGTCATGGAACGGGGCGATGGTTACGCCATTGTTGGCGAGTGTACCGACCACATCACCACCAACGAAAGTGCCGTCGATGACGGACTTGATTACCTGCATGGTTGTGGCATCCATCAATTTCATGACGGAAGTCAGGGTGATATCGCCATACTCGGGGCTGGTGAGGAACCAGTCGGAATCGACACCGATGAGGTAGGCATTACCGCGTTCTTTGATGGCGGCAGCAGCACCCAAGCCAACAGGTCCCGCAACGGGCATGATGATGTCCGCGCCTTCGTCCATCAGGGACTTGGCAAGTTCGTTACCTTTTTGCTGATCGTCAAAGGACATGCTAAAGAGGCCAGAATCAGGCGCGGCAGGATCCCAACCGAGAACCTGAACGTTGGTGCCCTTGACTTCGTTGTACTTGGCGACGCCCTTGTAGAAACCATCCATGAAGATGGTGACGGTGGGGATGGGCAGTCCGCCGAAGGTGCCGACAATACCAGTTTTGGTGACGCCAGCGGCGAGGTAGCCAGCCAGGTAGGCGGCTTCATCGGTTTCGAAGATCTGACCAGTCACATTCGCGATGGCGGGATCGTAGTTGTAGTCGACGATGGAGAACTTGACATCGGGGTTGGCTTCGGCAGCAGCTTTGGTTGCATCACCAATCAGGAAGCCGACGGTCACGATCAGGTCGCAATCCTCTTCGATGAAGGCATTGAGGAACTTCTCGTAGTCAGCGACTTCTTTAGACTCGAGGAATTTGCCCTCGATCCCGAGCTGTTCCTGGGAATCGGTAATACCTTTCCATGCGGTTGCATTGAAGGATTTGTCGTCGATACCACCAGTGTCGGTGATCTGGCAGACTTTGACCTTGGCGGTGGGCTCTTCGGGAACTACTGGAGCTTCAGTTGGGGTAGTGGTCGCGCAGGCTGCAAGCATGATGCTGGCGACGATTAGAACGGACAAAATGGCGAATAGCTTTTTGGTCATCTCTCTCTTATCTCCTTTGTAGATAACGATAGTTACCGGCATTTACCGGCAATAGAATATGTTAAGTATAAGACACCCAATAGTAGACTGCAAGTGACTTGAATACTTTTTTATCCTCAATTCTTACTGACGGCAGGCGTGGAGCTTGCTTCGCCCGACTTCATTCCAAGAATCGAAATCAAAGCGGCAATCATGAAGATTGGTCCGATGATGAAGATCGAGGAATAGTTGTTGCCGGTCAATTTCACGATCCAGCCGTTAATATTCGGTCCGGCAATTGCAGCCATGGTGGAAAACAGATAGTAAAGACCGGTGAACGTGCCGATTTGGGTTGCGTCCGTCAGATCCACTACGACGGGCAGGGAGTTGATGTTGATCAATGCCCATCCAAGCCCCGCCACAACCAGCAGCAAACCTACAACAGGAACCGCGCCGAGCATGGGGAGTTTGAAAAGCTCGAGGGTCAGGGTTTCTGCCGGAATGAAGAAGATCGAAGTCATGACGAGGATCATCACAACCAGACCGATGCTGATTGTGCGTTTGCGCCCGATGGCACCGCCGATAAACCCAGCGGGAAGCGCCATGATCACGAAAGCCAGCGAGTTGAGGGTCATGAGGGAAACACGGCGGGATTCAGACATGCCGAGAGAGTGGTTGGCATAGAGTGTGATGAAGGTTTCGATCGCGTTCATTGCCACGAACCAGAAAAATATCGCCAGGAAGATGCGGATGGCATTATGCTGTTTGTCGCGGAAAATCTGGACCAGGCTTTTCCAGAGGTTTGGTTTTTCGAGGTTGGGGTTATCTTCGTAGATTTTTGGTTCCCGGACAAAGATGAAGACCAACAGCACGCCAACCAGGACCAGCACAGACGCCAACCAGAAAGGATATTGGGGTTGTATGGCGTAGAGCTTGCCGCCGATCAGGAAGGCGATGATGGAGCCAATCCCGCCCATGAAGTTGATTACGCCGTTTGCCTGCGAGCGATACTTTGAGGGAGTCACATCCGGCATCAACGCGACCACAGGCGTGCGCCAGATTGCCATGGAGAGCATGAAGGTCATGGTACAAGTAATAAACAGCGGGAGCCGGGCTTCAGGGGCGATACCTAGCAAAGGAACCGCGACAACCGGGGCGAAGAAAAAAGCCAGCGCGGCGATTGGGGCGCCAACCAGCATGAAGGGCAGCCGACGACCAATCTTTGTGCGGGTGCGGTCTGAAAGCGAACCGATCACAGGCTGCAGCAGAAGTGCCGCGATGTTATCCAACGTCATAAAAAAGCCGATTTGGGCGGGGTTTAGGTCGAAGCGGTTTGCCAGGAAAAGCGGTACGAACGAGTTGTATACCGCCCAGGCAATCATTACTGCAAAAAAGCCAAATCCTAATAAAAACGTTTTTCCATAACTGAATTTTTGTTCTTCCATTTATATTTCCTCCGATGACTGGTCTTCCTCAAGCTTTTGATTGATATATCTGTTAATGAACTCCAGCTCTTCTTCACTAAGATGAGCGTTTCGTAACAAATCGGGGCGGTTTTCGAGGGTGCGGATGATCGACTGCTGCCGCTTCCATTTAAGCTGCAAGCCCAGGTTGCCGTTTTGCATGATCTCAGGCACGGTCCAACCGCGAAACTCAAGTGGTTTGGTCCACTGAGGATATTCCAACAGCCCGTCGGTTGAAAAAGAATCGTCCTGGGTTGCGTCGTCATCGCCAAGCACGCCGGGCACGAGCCGTCCGACGGCGTCCATCAGGATCAGGGCAGGCAGCTCGCCGCCGGTGAGCACGAAATCGCCGATGGAAACGATGTGGGTCGCGAGGTGCTGGCGGATGCGTTCGTCGAACGCTTCGTAGCGTCCGCAGATCAGCCCCAGCTGATCATACCTGGCAAGCTCACGCGCCATCTTTTGATCGAAACGTTTGCCTTGAGGGCAAAGCAGGATAACCGGACAGGTTGGCGGAGCCCCCAGGACACTTTCAACTGCCGCGAAAACGGGCTCGGGTTTCATCACCATTCCCCCGCCGCCTCCGTAAGGCGTGTCATCGGTGGTGTGGTGTTTGTCGGTTGCCCAGTCGCGAATGTTGTGGGTTTGGATGTCAATCAGGCGATTCTGTATGGCACGCTTGAGGATGCTTATCTCAAGATACGGTTGAAAAATCTCAGGAAAGAGGCTGAAAACGTCAAATCGCATAAGCGAATTTTAGACGAAAGCCGGGGAATGGGCAAGCTTTTTGGGTCTTTGCCGTTACTTGCATTCGGGTTGGGGATGGACTTTGGTTAAATCGTGTGCTCGGCGGGTGTGGGTTTAGAAACGGATGTGTAGCATCCCCTCTCCAGACAATGACGGTTTTCAGTTTGTGTGGGGTGGTTATTACATTTTCATCAATCAAACAAATTCCTACACCTGGGGGATTGAGGGTAATGAGAGCCGTAGGGGCAGACCCCTGTGTCTGCCCTGAAATGTAACCATCCATGCACCTGTTCCTGCGAGGTCTCCCGACCTCGCAAGGGTCCTGACCATAAGGTCTCCATCCTTCTGATAACCTCGACCGAGCATGCGATCTGACCGAGGGTCTTGTTCTTGCGAGGTCTCCCGACCTCGCAAGGGTCCTGACCGCGAGTCTCCATCCTTCTGATCACCGCGACCGCG
>JAYFQB010000044.1:0-5279 GCA_034927385.1 Anaerolineaceae bacterium
ACCCGGTCGAGGCATGACATCAACCCGACGAGATGGCCTGCCTGTCAACGGTTGAAGCAGGCTTCAACCCCACGAAAAGAACCTTGTAGGGGACGAGCCTGCTCGTCCCGAATTGTACACGGTCGAGGCATGACATCAACCCGACGAGATGACCTGCCTGTCAACGGTTGAAGCAGGCTTCAACCCTACGAAAAGCGGGCAATCAACCCGACGAAAAGATCCGCTTGTCAACGGTTGAAGCAGGCTTCAACCCTACGAAAAGCGGGCAATCAACCCGACGAGAAATCGTTGAAACCGGTCGAGGTAATCCGACCTCGCGCACCGCAATCAACCCAAACGTTCCGGGGGGCGAAAAATTCGGCGGATGACGATATAATAACGGTATGAGATACCAACTTTCCCCCGAGTGGAGCATCGACGTGCCGGAGGGTTACCAATGGCGCAAGGAAGGTGACCACATGATTTTCTGGCGCAAAGGCGCCACCATCCTGATCACAGTTTTCGCTTACAGCGGGGAGAAGAATCGCCAGGTCCTGCTGGCAAACCTCAAAGCGCGGGCTGAAGCGGACAAGCTGGAAGTGATCGCCGACCTGGACGGGGATATTGAGCGCTTTGGTTATTTTAAAACCGAAGATATCCAACCCGGGCATACCCGCCTGGCGCTGCATGCCTTCACCACCGCGCCTTTTGGCTGTTTGCAGACCTCATTTTATCTGGACGATTCCGATGAGCTCAAGGATCAATTGCGGATCTGGCAGACGGTTACTTTTCAACAGGGAGGGGCAGAATGAGCAACATCCAACCAGCAACCGGTTTTGTGGGGTTTTTTGACATTCTGGGCTATACCCAGATCATGCTCAACAATAACATCCATAAAACCGCCCAATTTGTGTCAGATACGCTAATGAATATCCCGCAGGATATGATCGACTCGCTGCGTTCGTCTTACCTGTTGGTTCAACCACAAGACGGGCAAACCACTCCCTCCGAGACGGACAGCCTGAGCCATATTCTGGATAAGGTCAGTTGGATCATTTTTTCCGACTCGATCCTGATCAGCCTGCCGTTTGACCCCGCTCTGCCTGAGCGCGACCTGGTGCAAAATTACCTCGCGTTTTCGATTGTGTGCGCGTCGTTGATGAACCGCTGTTTTAGCGCGGGTTTCCCCCTGAGAGGGGCAATTTCGGTCGGGGAATTCTTCATAGAGGACCGCTGCTTCGCCGGTAAGCCGATCATTAACGCCTTTTATGCCATGCAGCAGCTCGAGTTTGCGGGCTGTGTGTTGGATGAGGCGGCAAACAACCTGATCAGTGATTGGCGCAAGCACCTGGTGAAAACCGGGGAACGGGTCATGCTCGACAAGCTCGATCAGACGACCATTATCTACCTGACGCCCCTAACAGAAAACTCGGATGAACGCCACCGTACAATCAACTGGGTTGAGCCCGAAACGCCGGGAATCTCGCCAATTTCTGGTGATATCCGCGACGCAACCACGCGCGCTTTTTTGATGCACAACAAAATTGCGGTGCCTTCCGTGCAGGGAAAGATCAACAACACCGAAATGTTCATCCGGCACGTGCTGACAAACCTAAAACGGGAAACCTCAGAGATGTAGTTTCCTCCGCTGGTTTCAGTCACAATAAAAACCGCCCCGGGTATCCGGAGCGGTTTTATTTTTTTGCTTGAAAACGCTGATTACTCGATCGAGATAGCGGTCTCAGGGCATTCTTCGCAGGCTTCGCGGGTTGCATCCTGGAATTCTTCGGGGATGGGATCCAGCAGAACTTCGGCGTAGGGCTCATTCTGGAGGCTAAAAACCTCGGGGACGATACCTTCGCAGATGCCACAGCCAATGCACAGGCCCTGATCAACAGTTGCTTTCATTTCATTTTTCCTTTCAAGATCGTTGTTGGTTATTGATACCTCAGCGTCATCCGCGCTATCCGCGCCAGGTGCCGT
The DNA here is from genome assembly GCA_034927385.1 of Anaerolineaceae bacterium. Taxonomy (GTDB): domain Bacteria; phylum Chloroflexota; class Anaerolineae; order Anaerolineales; family Anaerolineaceae; genus Mesolinea. The sequence continues at coordinate 1,963 of JAYFQB010000044.1, forward strand.
TGGTGTTTCAGATTCATCGTCATCCTCAATGCTGATGGCGCTTTCGGGGCAGTCATCCGCAGCCATGCGGGCAACCGCTTCGGACTCCGGTTTTAGCGGGTCCATAATTACCTTTGCCACACTGCTGCCGGCAAGGCTGAAAACTTCAGGGGCATCGCCTTCGCAGATGCCGCAACCGATGCAAAGCTCGGGGTCAACATGAACTCTCATTTATCGTTTCCTCATGCCCAATTCCAGCAGGTTTCCCTCTGGAATTTCCGCAATAATTATAACATGCCCTGCGTTTTTGATACCGAGGAAATTGCTTGCATCCCGAGGTTTTTTATCCTTTTTATGCCTTTACTTCCCGGAAGGTTCTCACGCTGGTTTCGATCAGCTCGATCAGAGAACCTAGCAGAAAACCGCCAAGCACAATCAACAGCAAAAGTGGCATCATCCTCAGGGTTTGCGGGAGCAACTGCAGCGGAGCCCAATTGGCTGGAACGAAAAAGGACGGAACAAGGCTCCCCACCTCAGCCGAAAAGGCAGGGTTGAGCACGTTTGGCGTGCTGAACCAGGTGATCAAGAGCGCGGTTTGCATGATCATCTCGAGCAGCGTTGTGATGAAAACCGGCAGTGAGTGGCGGCGGGTGAAAAAACGAACCGCCTGGTTCAGGACCGCCGCGGCGGTTACAGCGATAAGAAGCCAACGCAAACGGATCAACACATCCGCGTTGAAAATTGAAGTCAAGCCGGAAGGCTGCACCAGGAAGGGGATGTTCACCTGGGGCACGATGACGAACAGGATCAGGAAAAGAATCGTGAAGATGAAGCTGGTGATGATTTCGCTGAGCTTGATCTCCTGGCGTTTTTCAGGCACGGCGGGCAAATCATCAAGGTCTTCTATGTCTGCGTCAAGTTTGACATCCTTTTGGTAAAGAATGGCGAAAATCAGAGTCACCCAGGCAAAGCCGCCCAGCAATCCCTGCCAGATGCTTCCCAACACGGAACCGAGTATAACGATCACGCTGCCCTCAAAGCTGGTAAAAGCCTGGACCAAGGCGGCGATCGTCATCCCCAGAGTAACAGCCAGGAGCACGATTTTCAGAACGCGAAGATAGACTGAAAAGTACGGCTGACCAATGAGCGCGTCCTTGGTTTGGGGGCTGTATTTTGCGGCTAAATCCGAGGGGCTGCCCAACTCCATCAGCACGGCTTTGGTGTCTGCGTCGGTGGGCTGTGCGCCTTGGCTGCGTTCAGCCAGGGTTTCATCAATCAGGCTCTGCAGTTCCCGGGCAACGTCCTGCCGATTGCTTACGGGCAGGTTCTTCGTGACAGCGTAAATATAACGTTTGATTAATTCCTTTGAGTCCATGTTATTCCTCCAAAATGGCTTCGATATTTTTGACCGACTCACGCCAACTGGCGGTTATCTGAGCCAACAGCTCAAGCCCGTCTTCCGTGATTTGATAGTATTTGCGCGGTTTCTCAGCACTGGTATCCCAGTCGCTGCGCAGAAGACCCTGGTCTTCCAGGCGGCGAAGGAGCGGATAAACCGTGTTTGCCTCCAGAGGGACGCCCCGCTCGGCAAGGTTTTTTACGAGTTGGTAGCCGTAAGATGGCTGTTGGCACTGATTGAGCACAACCAGGTTGGTGACTCCCCGCCGAAGTTCAACCACAAAATTTGCATAGATCGCGTTTAAATCATTCATACTTCTCCTTACGTGCTTGGTAAAATCATTATACTGTATATAACACACTATTACAATAGGAACATTATTATTACATGAAATTGGACGATTGAAGGTGGGATGTTCACCCCTTTTAATATTCTGGCTATGTGTGCTTTTGTATGGCACCCCAAACCCCGCCGCTCTGATTGAAACTCCGATTTGACACGCGGCAGCGGAAGCGGTTATAGTTACACAACTAAAAATTGAGGTTTGTTATGATCTATCATCTGACCACGTTGCCTGAATGGCAGCAAGCTCATAAAGAAGGGTTTTATGTCCCCAGCGGTTTTGCGACGGACGGTTTTATTCACTGTTCCGACCACTACCAGATCAAATCCACAGCCAACCGGTATTATCGTGAAACGCCTCAACTAATCGTACTCGAGATCGACCCAGACCTGACAGGTGCGAAACTTGTTTACGAAAATCTCGAAGGCGGTGAGATGCCATACCCACATCTTTACGGCACCTTGCCGATTTCCGCGGTCAAGACCATCCACGAACTGGGGCATGAAGAAAATGGCGATATCAGACTGCCAGAGGCGCTGATCCACCCCGAACCGACGCTCTTCACAGAGCTGCTCTACGGGCAACCCGGGCGCGTGTTCCGCTCGCCAACCCCTGGCAGCAAGATGTTCGATCCGGAAGACCGCGTTTTGGGGCTTTACAAAGAGGCGAACATTGCAGCAGTGGTCGTATTAAACCCTGTTGAAGAGCATCTGCGGCACAGCGGACGCGAACTCCTTCCGCTTTACGAACAGGCTGGCATCCAGGTGATCTACGACCCCGTACCCGACTTCTCCGCTCCTTCTCATGGCACTTGGGATGCTTCGCTGGATAAGGTTGCCGGGTTGCTCCGGGACGGTAAGAACGTTGCCATCCACTGCCACGCCGGGGTGGGCCGCACGGGGATCTTCGCAGCGTGCCTAGCGCAGGATCTGCTCGGGCTCTCGCCAGAGGCTGCCATCACCTGGGTGAGGCAGTTTATCCCCTTTGCGGTTGAAACTCAGTTCCAACAGCAGTACGTCTTTGCACATCGCAAATAACTAACCTAATGCAAACCACCCTGGCGCATACCAGGGTGGTTTTTTGTCTTTACTGATTTACTCGATGGATAGGGTTAACGTGATCTCAGTCGGCGCAGCCGGACCTGAAATGACGTTGATGATGTAATCTCCGGCTTCAGGCAGTTCTCCCTCAAAGCTGCTCAACCCCTCCATGCTCGACAGCAAGACAGTCCCATCCACATGCCAGATTGAGAGCGCAAAGTTCAGACTTGGCGAAACGCTTACTTTTAACGTTTGCCCCTTGTTTCCCCAGGCGACAAAGTTGTGCACCTGCAACCTGCCGGCCGGGATGGTCGCCTTGGCGGTCAGGCTGGATGTGTTCGGCGCGAACGACAGCCGCTGCGGAATGCTCAGGTAGAGCGAATACGTTGTGTCGTAACTGCCGGCTCGGACGTCAATGTACCAGTCGCCCTTTTCCGAGAGGTAATCCCGATACCACGTCCAGCCCTGGTTGAAATCGACCAGTTTTTTGCCGCTTGGGGTGGTCACCGCGATGTAGGCGGTGCTGCCACTGCTGAGCGAGATATCCATCAACTGT
>JAYFQB010000154.1:0-4204 GCA_034927385.1 Anaerolineaceae bacterium
AGTCCAAGCGTGATGACGCCGATCAACGACCCGCCTACGCCAGTTCGATCGACTATGATTTCGGTAGCTGACAGCACCAACGTAGCACATCCGATGATCACAACCAGCAGCGCCATCGTGATCAATACATCCCGCAATATCTCGCGTCCATTGGCGGGAACATCTTCAGCCAGTTCCGATGAATTGAGCTGGTTATCTTCCACTTTATAATGCTTGCGTTCATCTATGTATAAATAGTAGGAATAGGCAATAAATGTGCCAAATAAGATTGCGCCATCAACACGGCTGTAATTGCCATCGAAGCCCAGTATGAGGCACATGATGGTCGTCCCGATCATCGGGATCATGCTCTTCCAGAGGAAATAGCGCCTGAAGTAGAGCGTGCCTGCCAACAACACCACGATGCCCATGATCAGGGTCTGTTGAACCACATCCGAGCCAATGTTGGCTCCGAGCACGATTGCGGAACCAGTTTGAAAGTCCAGTTTGCCCCTGAGGATGTTCACTGACGCAGTGAAATGCGAGGTGATCTCCGGCAGCGAGGTAGCAACCGAGAGCACAGTCATGCCCATGAAAGTGCTGGATAGCTTGAAATAGTTGGCGATCCCGATCAACTTCTTGACGGCATAGTTGGCGCCCAGTACTAAAACTGCAAGCGCAACTAAACCTACTGCAATAACTCCGAGAATATTCCAATTTTGCATCATAACGAATCCTTTTCTAAAAACGATTGATTATATGATGCTTATTTGCCGTCGCAATGCCCGTGGATACGATTTAACCTCGATTTAACAATTGGACGATGGGGTTGTCATCGCGAGGGTGAGCATTGATCACCTTTGCTCGCGAAGAAAGGTATCGTAACCTGCCTTTTGCCACTACCCACCACCTTGATTTCAGACGTCAATTATTATTGTGATTGTTTTCCAGAAAACACAAAAAACCCTCACCCCCGCTTTGCGGACCCTCCCCCTCCGTTCGCTCTGCTCACTGGGGAGGGCTATTCTCTCTCAATTGCCTAACGTGGATGCTGGCAAGATCAATTTGATAATCTCGTCACCGCGAGGGAGCTTAGCGACCGTCAGTGCCCACCAAACAGGGTATGGCGATAAGCATTTTCTTTTATTTGGAGACCTTTGGTCAGACGGGACTGCCGCGTCGACCTTACAGGCTCCTCGCAGTTACATATTTCCAACCTCAATTCTTACCAATTACTTACATTTCCCCTATAGACTGTTGACAACACAAAGAAAACGGGAAAGAAAAATTATGGACCTAAACAAATTCACTCAAAAGGCACAGCAGGCTGTACTCAACGCCCAGCAGTTGGCGCGAGAGTTTAACCATCAAACCATCGAACCAGGTCACCTTTTGCTGTCGCTGCTCAACCAAACCGAGAGTACCGTGCCGGCCGTGGTCACGCAGATTGCCGGCTCGGCTGAGATATTAAAAGAAGAAGTGCGCAAAGAACTTTCGGGCCGCCCAAAAGTCTATGGCGGTTCCAGCGGCGAGGCGGGGCTTTCGCGCCAGGCTGCAGACGTGCTGGACGCAGCTGAGCGCTATGCCAAGGGCATGGGGGACGAATATACCTCCACCGAACACATCCTGCTCGGGCTGACCGACAGCCCCGAAGGCAAAACCCTCGCCAATTTCGGCATCACCAAAGACGCGGTGCTCAAAGCCTTGCGCGAGATCCGCGGCAGCCAGTCTGTCACCAGCCAGAACCCAGAAGACACCTACCAGGCGCTCGAGAAATACGGGCGCGACCTGACCGCGATGGCGCGGCTGGGCAAGATGGACCCGGTAATCGGGCGTGACGAAGAGATCCGCCGGACGATCGAAATCCTCAGCCGCCGCACCAAGAACAATCCTGCCCTAATCGGCGAGCCTGGCGTTGGCAAGACCGCCATCGTGGAGGGTTTGGCTCAGCGTATCGTCAACCGGGACGTACCTGAAGGTTTGAAAAACAAGCGCATCGTGCAGCTCGACATGGCGGCGTTGGTGGCCGGCGCGAAGTACCGTGGAGAGTTCGAGGAACGCCTCAAAGCCGCCCTTAAAGAAGTAACCGAATCGGACGGTCAGATCATCCTGTTTATTGATGAAATGCACACGGTCATCGGGGCAGGCGCAGCCGAAGGCGCCATGGATGCCGGCAACATTCTGAAACCGTTGCTGGCTCGCGGTGAATTGCACCTGATAGGAGCAACCACCACCAACGAATACCGCAAGTATGTTGAAAAAGACGCCGCGCTGGAACGCCGTTTCCAACCGGTGTATGTGGCTGAGCCAAGTGTTGAAGACACCATTAGTATTCTGCGAGGTTTGAAATCCAAATATGAGGTGCACCACGGCGTACGCATCACCGATTCGGCCGTGATTGCCGCCGCGACGCTCAGCAACCGTTACATCACAGACCGGCATCTGCCCGATAAAGCCATCGACCTGATCGATGAGGCTGCCGCACACCTGCGTACCGAGATCGACTCGAAGCCGCAAGCTTTGGACGAAGTCGATCGCGACATCATGCAGTTGGAAATCGAGAAACAAGCCTTGCAAAAAGAAAAAGACCAGCCTTCGCGTGATCGTCTGGAAAAACTTGAGGCGGAACTAGCGGATATGCGCGAAAAATCCAAGGCACTGACCGCCCAATGGCAAATGGAAAAAGAAGCCATCCAGAGCTTCAAAGACCTGAAAGAGAAACTCGACCAGGCGCAGCAAGAAATGGAGCAGGCTGAAAGGAATGCCGACCTTGAAAAAGCATCGCGCCTGCGCTACGGCACGATTCGCGAGCTCGAAACCAAAATCCGTGAAGGTGAAGCCAAACTACAAAGCCAACAAACCCAGGGAGCCTTGCTTAAAGAAGAGGTCGACGCCGATGAAATCGCTTCGGTGGTTGCCAAGTGGACCGGAATCCCGGTGAACCGTCTGCTGGAAGGCGAGATGGAAAAGCTGTTGCACATGGAAGAGCGTCTTCACCAACGTGTGGTTGGCCAGGACGAAGCCATCGTCGCGGTCTCAAACGCGGTGAGGCGCTCGCGTTCGGGCATGCAAGACCCCAACCGCCCGATTGGTTCCTTCATTTTCCTGGGACCAACCGGCGTCGGAAAAACAGAGCTGGCTCGCGCCTTGGCGGAGTTCCTTTTTGATGATCAAAACGCAATGGTACGCATCGATATGAGTGAGTACCAGGAACGCCACACGATCAGCCGACTGTTAGGCGCGCCTCCGGGTTACGTGGGCTACGAAGAAGGCGGTCAATTGACCGAAGCCGTTCGCCGCCGCCCGTATAGTGTGGTGTTGTTCGACGAGATCGAGAAAGCCCATCCGGAAATTTTTAACGCCCTGCTGCAAGTGCTGGATGATGGGCGCATGACGGATGGTCAGGGGCGCACGGTAGACTTTCGCAATACGCTGATAATCATGACCAGCAACCTCGGCAGCCAGCTTTGGATGAATAAAGAAGGTGATCAGCCGCGGCAGGTCAACCGGGATGAGATCGTGGACCTGCTAAAGAACTTCTTTAGACCAGAATTTTTGAACCGGGTGGACGAGATTGTGATTTTCAAACCACTTACCCGCGCCGACCTTGGCGAAATTGTCGCTATCCAACTGCGACACGTATCAAACCTGCTGGCAGACCGCGGTCTCAAGCTTGAGATTAGCCCATCTGCCCAGGAATGGCTGGCGGATACTGGTTTCGACCCTGAATTTGGCGCGCGCCCGCTAAAGCGAGCCATCCAACGCGAGGTCCAGGACCCACTGGCACTCAGGATCCTCAGCGGCGAGTTCAGTGAGGGAGACACGATCAATATCGATCTGGCAGGCGGAGGACTAACCTTCGCGAAAGCATAAAACGTCTCTAAACGGAGCAAGGAATATCTTGCTCCGTTTTTATATCTGGTTGGCTGAGCCTTGCTGTTCGTTTTGCCATAACGCGGAAGGTGCCGGTTTGTTTTTCAGGCTTTTTCTGTTGCACCCCGCCGATGAGTTAACCATCTGCGGGTGAAATGAGTCAAATGGGTAGAGTTACAAGATCAGAAGGTAAAACAATGCGTAGTTATAAGACTCTACTATTAATAATCAGTGCTCTCGTAATCCTGACGATACCTGCATGCCAGACCTCACCAGCCGTCCCGACACAGACTGAAACCAGTGTTGTGCCAACAGCCGCGATAACTCCCACGACTGAGATCGTCGTTGAGGA
>JAYFQB010000170.1:0-1975 GCA_034927385.1 Anaerolineaceae bacterium
CGAAGAAGCAAGTGCTCTTTGGCAGGAAGCGGCTTCGGAAGGATCGCTTGAGGCATTCCTGGAACTCGCAAAGTATTATGAACATCATAACCGCGACTATCCTGCCGCCCTGGCTTGCACCATACAGGCATTAACTCTCTGTTCAACTGAGTTACAGGCAGCCCAACTTAACCACCGAAGAAACAGGCTCGAGAAAAAGCTATCCTCAAGGAATAATGACAGCCTATGATTGTTCCAAAAAGACGGATTAATTCGCCATCCGTTACACAGCTTACTACACGCTTAGTGCAATCATTTTCCAATTCTAACCCTTATTTTTCGCAGTTAACTTGTTTTAATATCACAATGTTCACTTTGAAATTCCCAATTAACGATTGTCCTTTTATGGCAATTTTCGCCAGTTCGGAAAAAATCAATACATTTTTTCTGGTTTTGTGTTTTCACCTTGACACTTTTCAGTACACATATGTAAAATGTAAGTAGTCATCATGTTTCGTCATTTGAGCTTATTTTGTGTGGGCAAAATTGATCAATAAAACGAATTTCTCTCTTTTCGTCCAATCCAGCTTTACGTTTATCGTAAACTCTGTTAGCAACTTGGAAATTTCTTGTAAGACATGGAGGTGAACAGGAAGCCATTTGTAAAGGTTATCGTGTAGTTGTAAGGCACACATCAAACCATTGAAGAAAAGGAAGTGACATGAAACGTAATGCTTTAATGAAAGTCTTCGCTGTCATCCTGGCACTGGGTATGCTCGTCAGCTATATCCCGGTCGATGCCACCGCCAAGACCGCCGTCCCCCAACAAACCGTTACAGTTGACAATGCTGTCCTTGACGATATCAACAAAAACGGCGTCGCCACGTACTGGGTTGATTTCACAAATACAGCCGATCTCTCCAGAGCCTATTTTATGGACTGGAGCGAGCGCGGCTGGTATGTTTATGAAACCCTGAAGGAACAGGCTGAGAAAACTCAATCCGCAGCCGTTGCATATCTCGAAGCAACTGGCGTTGAGTATCAATCCTTCTGGATTGCCAACCGCATTCTTGTGAAACAGTCAAACAACTCTGTTCTCTCAGGTCTGCAACAGCTTCCAAACGTGGTCTCGATTTCCGCTCAGAAATCCTACACCCTGTATGAGCCAGAAAAGGTCTCAGTGTCCGATGAAACCAAGGGAATCGAACCAAACATTGCTCATGTTTTGGCACCAGAAGCCTGGGATCTCGGCTTTGATGGTGCCGGCTTGGTCGTTGCCAACATCGACACCGGCGTGCGTTATACGCACCAGGCACTTGTTGGTCAATACCGCGGGAACAATGGCGATGGTACCTTTAACCACAATTACAACTGGCTGAACCCAGTAACCGCCTCCGACAACGTTCCCCGTGATGGGAATGGACACGGTACCCACACCATGGGAACCATGGTTGGTGATGACGGCGGATCGAATCAGATCGGTATCGCCCCAGGCGCCGAGTGGATGGCTTGTGCTGGCTGCCCCGATGGCACTTGCCCTGATGCCGCCCTGCTCGGCTGTGGTGAATTTGTGACTGCCCCAACAGATCTGGCAGGAAACAACGCCGACCCAGATATGCGCCCTAATGTTGTCAACAACTCCTGGGGTGATTGTTCTACCTCTTACGACGACTGGTATGCCGACGTTGTCAGCGCCTGGCAGGCTGCAGGCGTTTATCCCGTATTTTCAAATGGTAACAACTCCAACTGCGGTTACCCAGCGCCTCCAGGACTGAACACAGTCGGCAACCCCGGACGCTATGGTAACGTCACTGGTGTCGGCTCTTCTGGCACTGCAAATGGTCAGTATGCAAGCCACTCCAACTGGGGTCCTACTGACAATCTGGACACCATCAATCCGGTTGACGGTTTCGCGATGATGAAACCCCAGGTGATTGCTCCAGGCGTAAGTATCCGTTCATCCATCCCCACAAGTGACACATCCTATCAAGGTGGT
>JAYFQB010000145.1:0-17199 GCA_034927385.1 Anaerolineaceae bacterium
CAGCATTTTCAAATCCCGCTTAACGCCCTCAACATCCGCCGACTGCAGGTCAACTTTATTAATAACCGGAATAATTACCAGGTTCGCGTCGAGCGCAAGGTAGAGGTTCGCCAGGGTTTGAGCTTCGATGCCCTGGGTCGCGTCAACCACCAACACGGCTCCCTCGCAGGCATAAAGCGCGCGGCTGACCACGTAGTTAAAGTCAACGTGTCCGGGCGTGTCAATCAGGTTAAACTCGTAATCCTGCCCATCTTTGGCGTTATAGATCATGCGCACGGCGGAAGCCTTGATGGTCACGCCTTTTTCGCGTTCCAGATCCATTGAATCGAGAATCTGCGCCGTCATGTCGCGGTCCGCGATTGTGTTCGTCATCTGAAGCATGCGATCAGCCAAAGTCGACTTCCCGTGATCCACATGCGCGATAATGCAAAAATTCCGTATTCTATCCATAAGCCTCTCAGTATAACTTATTATACCTTTTCGCAGCCCATCATACCGGGTCGACCGCGGTCTGTTACAGTATCAAATTTGACTATGCTTGGAAAAAGGGCAAAAATAGGAGGACCTCTCATATCCCCAAGGGGACGCAAGCAGTCAGAGAACAAGCTGTCTAAAAAATAACGGTACTGGTCGGACAAGAAAAGCATGAACTACACAAAGACATAAACGGATGTTGAAACGTGTACTGCTACAACCTACACGCTATCATCCCTCTGCCGATATGGTAATATAAAAGACATGTTTAAGAACATACTCGAAACTCTCCGTCCTCGTCAATGGACGAAAAATTTTGTCATTTTTGCTGGTCTTGTTTTTGACCGGCAGATGTTTATGACCGAACCTGTTTTGCGTGTTCTGGCTGCTTTTATTACATTCTGCATGGTCTCGGGGCTAACCTACACAATCAACGACATCATCGACCTGAAAGCCGACCGGCAGCACCCGCAAAAGTGCCACCGTCCGCTTGCCTCAGGGCGGCTCTCAGTTACCCAGGGGATTATCCTGGCGGTTATCCTTGCAGCCATCAGTTTCAGCGTCGCCTTTTGGCTTTCCTGGAAGTTTGGCTTGATCTGCATCGCCTACACGCTGCTCATGCTGGCGTATTCCAAATGGCTGAAGCACATCATGATTGTGGATGTGATGGTGATCGCGACAGGTTTCCTGCTGCGCGTGCTGGCTGGCATTAACGTGATTGAAGTTACCTTCTTTTCACCCTGGCTGTTCATCCTGACCGCGCTGCTGGCTCTTTTCCTCGGTTTTGGAAAACGGTTTGCAGAGCTCAGGCTGCTCGAAGGCAGCGCCGGCGAGTTCCGGAAGGTTCTGAATGGTTACTCCATCCCGCTTCTCAACCAGTATCTGGTGGTCACTTTGGCTTCCATTCTGATCACCTATATGCTCTATACGTTTTCAACCCATCCGCTGGGTCTCTCGTACACGATGATGCTTACCATTCCTTTCGTTTTTTATGCCATTTTTCGTTATCTGTACCTGATCCAGAACTTCAACACAGCCGCGACCCCCGAAGAGGTTTTGCTTAAAGACCGACCCCTTCAGGCAGCCATTCTCCTTTGGGGCATTGCCGCAGTGCTGATCCTGTATATTCCCAGTTGAGGTAAACCATGCCAGCCATGTCTTCTACTGCTTGTGGAAAATTGATTCTGCTTGGTGAACACGCTGTCGTTTACCACAGCCCAGCTATCGCGATTCCTCTTTCAAGCCTTAGAGTGCGAACTACGGTTGAGGCTGCCATTGGTCAGCCGCAGGGAAGGCTCCAAATAAAAGCCGGACAGCTTGGGATTGATCATGATCTGGAAATGCTCGGAATGGAGCATTTTCTCGTCCAGACGCTTGAGCTCCTTTTTACATACCTTGGGGTAAAGCAGCGCCCAACCTGCCTGGTAACGATTACTGCCGATCTGCCGCTTTCCGCTGGCTTAGGCTCAAGCGCCGCGATTGTAATCTCGCTGCTTCGCGCCATGTCTGCCTTTCTTGGTCACCCCCTCGAACTCCACGATCTGAACGAGCTTGCTTTTCAATCGGAAAAAGCCGTGCACGGTCGCCCTTCCGGTATTGACAACACCGTCATAACTTACGAAAAACCGGTCTACTATCAACGCGGCGAAGAACCTGAATTCCTGCAACCATCTCACGGATACGCTTTTGTTGTCGCCGATACGGGCATCCGCAAATCCACCGGAGGTTCAGTAGCCCAATTGGCAGCAGACCTCGCCGCAAACCCAACCGCAATCCAACCTCATCTGGACGCCATCGCCGACCTGGTCCGGGAAGGCAAACGCTCTTTCCAGACTGGCGATCTGGCAGCGCTCGGTGAGGCGATGAATGCCGATCAGGACCATCTTTCAGCACTGCGCCTCTCTTGCCCTGAGTTGGACGCGCTGGTGCTTGCCGCCAGGCAAGCTGGCGCTCTCGGCGCGAAACTGACCGGCGGCGGCATGGGCGGGCATGTGTTGGCACTGGTCACACCTGAAACTGAAACCAAAGTCTCCCAGGCGCTCCTTTCGGCAGGGTCCCCGCGGGTTTTTACGACACATCTCAAGCCCGCAGAGTAAGCCCTCATGTCTGCCTCAAACCTGATTTTTCTCAAACTTGGCGGTTCCCTGATTACGGATAAGGACCAACCTGAAACCGCCCTGGTTGACCAAATTCACATGCTGCTTTCACAGATTTCAGCCTGGCGGGCAGACAACCCCCAGCAGCGTCTACTGCTCGGGCACGGCTCGGGTTCCTTTGGGCATCATGCCGCCGCCCAATTTGACACCCGCGCTGGTGTGCGAAGCCTGGAACAAGGCTTGGGCTATCAGCAGGTCTGGTATAGCGCGCGCAAGTTGAACCAGATCGTCCTTGACCAGGCGCGATTGTTAAACCTGCCTTTGATTGCTTTTCCCCCTTCCGCCTGCGTCGTTGCTGACAATCACGAAATAACAACCTGGAACTTTCAGCCGCTGACGCATGCCTTCGACTTGGGTTTGGTTCCCCTTGTCTATGGCGATGTGGTCTCAGACTTAAGCCTCGGCGGCACGATCCTCTCAACCGAGGACCTTTTTTCTTACCTCGCGCCCCGTTTGCGTCCGGACCGTATTCTCCTTGCGGGCAAAGTGCAAGGGGTTTACGCGGATTTTCCGCATAATCAACAGCTTCTGCCCCACCTTTCAGCCTATGTTGAGGTGGGCAAGTTCGTGCAAGGTTCAGCCAGTCTGGATGTGACCGGTGGAATGGTGTCAAAAGTGCAGGCAATGCAGGCACTTTGCCGTTCCATTGATGGTTTGTCTGTCCAGATTTTTTCAGCAGTAACCCCTGGATCGCTCCGTCTGGCTTTGGACGGCGGCGCGATTGGCACAATCATCGACTAATACCCGCAACCCATCCCGAATACACGTATAATACCCATAGAGGTTCTGAATGATTTACAGCCGACAACAACTTGAAGAAATTGAAGACCAAACGCTCGCTCCATATGGCATCCGCAGCAAAAACTCGCGCGGTCGTAAGCATCCCGAAGAAGAGGCAGACTACCGCACACGATTCCAGCGCGATCGCGAACGGGTGATCCACACAACGGCTTTCCGTCGGTTGGAATACAAAACACAGGTTTTCATCAACCATGAGGGCGATTACTACCGCACCCGCCTGACGCACTCCATCGAAGTGGCTCAGATCGGCCGCTCTGTTGCCCGTACGCTTGGCGCGAACGAGGACCTTGTGGAAACCATCTGCCTCGCCCACGACATCGGTCACCCGCCTTTTGGTCACTCAGGCGAAACCGCCCTGGCTCGCCTCATGAAGGAACACGGTGGTTTCAACCACAACCAACACTCGCTGCGCATTGTGACCCAGCTTGAAAGCCGTTATCCCGACTTTCCGGGGCTTAATCTGAGCTGGGAAGTGCTTGAAGGCATGGTCAAGCATGAAACGGATTACGACATCGCCGACGCGCAAGGCTATGACCCGGAGCTGCGCGGTAGTCTTGAGGCACAGATTGCCAACGTTGCCGATGAGCTTGCCTACACTTCGCATGACCTCGATGACGGTTTACGGTCAGGAATGATCACTCCTTCCCAGCTTGATGGGATTGCCCTCTGGGAGATCATCAACGAAAGCATTGGCCGCCGCCGCAGCGAAATTCTGGATGACCTCGCGCGTCACCAGATTATTCGCCGCCTGATCAACTTCGAGATTACTGACCTGGTTCAATCGATCGACCGGTATCTGCGAAAGAGCAGTGTCAGTTCGCCGCTTGACCTTCAAAAACTGCCGTTTAACGTGGCTGGTTTTAGCGAGGATATGTACCGACGCAACCGCGAGCTGAAAGACTTCCTCTTCAACAAACTCTATCGCCACCACCGTGTCGTCCGCATGTCGGTCAAATCCGAACGTGTCATTACTGACATTTTTACCATGTACCAACAGACACCCTCCGCCATGCCGGAAGCCGTCCAGGAACTTATCCCGCAGCGCGGGCTTGAACGCGCCATCTGCGACTACATCGCCGGCATGACAGACCGATTCGCGATCGACGAACATCGGCGTCTGTTTGAACCCCAAACATTACCTTAGGAGCAAAACAACTATCATGGCTTTCACACCCCAAAAAATAACCCCTGCCGGTAAGGCAAAATTAGAGGAAGAACTGGCTGATCTTAAAGGTCCGCAGAGAGAGGAGATTGCCCGCCGCCTGAAACACGCGATTGAGATGGGAGATCTTTCTGAAAACGCGGATTATCATGCCGCGAAAGAAGCTCAAAGCTTTATGGAAGGGCGTATTCAGCAGATCGAATTCATTCTTTCTTCCGCCGATCTAATCGAAGCTACCGACATCGACACCTCAACTGTCCAGATTGGCACAACTGTTACTGTCCAGGAACACGGCGAGCCTGAGGAAAGCTTCACCATCGTCGGAGCCAGCGAAGCTAATCCCCGCCAGCGCAAAATTTCTTATGAATCTCCATTAGGTTCCGCCCTGATGGGGCACAAAACCGGTGAGAGCGTCACAGTCCCCCTCCCAAATGATTCGAGTTGTGTCTTCAAAATCCTGGGGATAGCTTAGGTCTAAAACCCAAACTACACAAAACGGGCTCATTGAGAGCCCGTTTTTTCGTGATGGTAACAAAATAAGTTACTTTCGATAAACTGCCAGTTCCACCGTGCTGCGCTGGAAGTAACTATCCTCTGGCAGGGGCAAATCGCCATACACCACATCCACAATCCGCCCTTCAAGGCGCAGTGTCGCGGTTTGCAAAACAAATTGCGTTCCGGGTTCTGCCAGGATTAGCTCTCCACGGATCTCCAATCGCTGCCTTGTGCCCGCGTCCTCAAAACCGTGTCTGCTCATCAGGACTTTGGTTACGGTTTGAATGTCATTCTTATCATAAAGCCAGATTTCAAAGGCAGAAATCTTCTTTGGTTCGCCGACCCCGATAATGTCGGAAACACTGACACCGCATTCACCCAAAAACTCTCCATTTGGCGCGTCAAAGGTGAAAGATTCGTCATAACGGTCATCTCCGAACGCGTATGTTGACATAAATTGGGCAACTGGTTTCTGCGTTGTGGAGCCGTTTGTCTGCTTGCCATTACCAAAAAACGCGGGTTTATAGGAAGGTTGGCTTTGGGCTTGTGTTACGGCAGGCGCGGGTTCGGCTGCCTGGCGCATCGGCACTGCTGCGGGCTGCCTGACCGCCGCCGGAGCAACCCTACGCGCGGCTGTGTCGTCCTCGAGCGGTCTGCCTTGTTCCACAGCCCTTTCCCTGAAGTAGTAACGGTAAGCCAAATACGCTCCAACTCCAAGGATCGCCAGCAGCCCAAACCCCAGCCACAACAAGGTGTTGGATTTCTTCTCCGGCTCGTTATTGTTTAATGTGATTTCCGTGCCGTCTTGCAGTGTCAGTGGTGCGTTCGTGGTAGCACCCCCGCTTGATTGCGGAATGGGTATCCCCAGTGCGGTGGTAAAGCGCGTGATTTGTTCTGTTGAAAGGAAGCCCGGCTCTGCCAGCAATTTGCTGAGCGTTGGTTCAGCCTGCTTACCCAGCTCATTGTAGAGCTGTAATGCCTTTGCCTTGTCCCCGTTGAGAGTATAGGTGGTGACCAGATTGCGCAGGTAATCCTGCCGCAAATCCGCCCGCAGGTGTTCCGCGGAAGCATCCGTCCATCTTACGGGCAGGATGACATATCCGATCAGCAAGCCAAGCAGCAAGCCTGCAACGGCAGCAGTGATTGCCAGGTTTCTTGGATCTCTGAGTTTCTCTTTGATTAAAGTAAGTGTGTTTTCCATACCTGCACCTCAATGAAAGTAATTATCAACTCATAAGGTGCAGGTTTTATACCAACCGGTGCTTACTGTTTCAACACTCCGTCCTCAAGCTCAAAACGAGAGTGGCAGGAGCCGCAACTTGCCTGTTTTCCGTTTTTTGTGGTCAAAATGCCGCCGCATTTCGGGCATGCACGCTCCAGGGGTTTGTCCCACGAAACGTAATTGCATTCAGGATATCGTGAGCAGCCGTAGAATACCCGCCCACGTTTGCTGCGTTTTTCAACCACCTCGCCTTGATGACATTCGGGGCATTTCACTCCGATTTTCTCGAGCCAGGGTTCGGTATACTTGCATGTGGGGTAGTTTGAGCAACTGATAAACCTGCCAAACCGCCCGGTCCGAAGCACCAGATCTCCGCCGCATTGGGGACAAGCCCTGCCAATCGTCTCAGGTTTAACCTGCGTTTTAGGCATGTTTTCCTTGGCGTGTTCGAGGCTTTCTTTGAATGGCGCGTAAAAGTCGCGGATAACTTCCACCCAGGGGGTTTCACCCTGCGCGATTTCGTCCAGCCTGTCTTCCATGTCGGATGTGAAACCGATGTCTACGATCGAAGGAAAATACTCCACCACCAGATCGTTCACCAAAAAACCAATTTCAGTCGGGATCAAGCGTTTGGCTTCGCGGGTGACGTAACCCCGCGCCTGAATTGTCGAGATAATCGGGGAATACGTGGAAGGCCGACCGATTTTGTTTTCTTCCAAAACCTGGATTAGAGAAGCTTCCGTAAACCTTGGCGGCGGCTCGGTGAAATGCTGGCTGGGATTCAATTCAACCAAGCGTTGTTTCTCGCCAATCACCAATGATTCCAATGGCAGTTCGCTTTGGTCTTCATCTTCTTTTTCGTCCTCCCCCCTGACGGCGGCATAGACCGCGCGATAGCCCGGGAAAACCGTTTTACTGCCGGTCGAGCGGAAGGTGCTTGTTTCCCCATTCAGCTTCCCAGCCACATCCACCGTAATCGTCTCGATCAGCGCGGGGGTCATCTGGCTGGCAATAAAGCGCTGCCAGACCAACTTGTACAGGCGGTATTGATCGCTGCTTAGGTATTCTTTGACGCTTTCGGGTGTGCGTTTTACCGACGTTGGTCGGATGGCCTCGTGGGCTTCCTGCGCGGACGCGGCACGGGTTCTGTAGACAGGCGGCTTCTCGGGCACGTAGCTTTCGCCATACTTTTTCGCGATATACTCACGCGCTTCGCTAACGGACTGTGCCGATACATGCACCGAATCCGTACGCATGTAGGTGATCAGGCCGGTTTCTTCCCCGCCGCCGAGGTTAATACCTTCGTAGAGTTGCTGGGCGACAGCCATGGTCTTTTTCGTCAGAAATCCAAGGCGTGTGGATGCTTCCTGCTGCAGCGTGCTGGTGATAAAAGGCGCGCCAGGGCGAATGTTTTTCGTGCTGCGGTCAATGCTTTCAAGCGTGTAGCTCGATTTGTTTAGCTTTTCCACAAGCGCCAGGGTGGTTTCTTCGTCCGGCAGGTCAGGATCAGCACCATTGACCTTGAAGAGCCGCGCTTTGTACTGCATGGCCGCCCCATCTGGTTCGAAAACAGCGGAAATCTTCCAATATTCAACCGGAACAAAAGCCTGGATTTCCCGCTCACGTTCAACGATCAGGCGCAGGGCAACCGACTGCACCCGTCCCGCGGAGAGCCGCCCTTTTACTTTCGCCCAAAGGATTGGGCTAACGCCGTACCCCACCAGGCGGTCCAGGATTCGGCGGGCTTGCTGCGCGTCCACCAGGTCCATATCGATCTCTCTTGGCTGTGAAAAAGCAGCCGCAATCGCATCCTTGGTGATTTCATGGAAAACGACACGCTCCACTTTTTCGGGTTCGATTTGCGCCGAATCCATCACATGCCATGCAATCGATTCTCCCTCGCGGTCAGGGTCAGTTGCCAGAAAGACTTTCTTGGATTTATCGGCGGTGGCTTTAATTTCCGCGACAAGTTCTTTCTTTTCGTTCGGAACGCGGTATTTGGGAGTGAAATCGTTCTCCACATCCACGCTCAATTGCGATTTGAGCAAGTCCCGAACGTGCCCCACCGACGCCAACACCTGATAGCCCTCACCGAGGAATTTGCCGATGGTGCGTGCCTTGGCGGGTGATTCCACGATTACGAGAGGCTTCCCGTTCCCCGAGCGCACCTTTTTTCCATTGGTGCTCTTGGCGTTGGCTGGCTTTGGATTAGCTTTCTTTGTCGTGCTTGTGGCGGCCTTTTTGAGGGCTGATTTGGTCGGCACGAAAGCCGGTTTTTCCAAGCCTTCATGCGCAGGGGTTACGCCCATGCGAAAAAGTTTCGTTCCACAAACCGCGCAAACGCCGTTGGTCATTGCCGCGCCGCGGCTGGTAAACCCAGGCTGCGCCTGAGTGATTTCTCGTTTTTCTTTACATTTAAAACAATAGGCTTCCAAAATGACTCCCTTGATAAAGTCGGCTCAAAATTAGCACGCCTATCATACCATATCCAATTTTTTGTCAAGGGATATCAAAACCGAATACTCTGGATGGCCGCGTCCTGCCACCTGATGTCTTAATTGGTCATCAACCTCGTGGTAGGGGCACGGCACGCCGTGCCTTATCTTGTTGCCCGTGTTATTTTCCTATTCTGAAAAGAACTCTTCGTCCTCGTCCCAATTCATTGGGTTGGCAAGAATGTAATCGTAAATTGCCTCGAATTCCCGCTCATTTCTGATGACACGATCGTAAAAACCTTGCTGCCAAAGACGATCTTCCGAATGTCCAGGGAATTCATGGAACGCCTTTGTTGTCGCCGATTTAATTGATCCAGTTATTGCACCAATCGAGCCGGGTATAGGACCTTTGGATACCCTGGGTAGGGGCGACGCATGCGTCGCCTCTACAAGGTTGCTGATTGGAGCTCCCGATTTGGTTCCATGCGTCGCTCCTTCCGTGATGGTGACAATCCCATGGAAATGGTTTGGCATAAACACAAATCCCCCCAATTCAACATTCGGAAAATGATCGGGTATTGCAATCCACACCTCTTCTACCATCTTCCCAATATTATTCAATACCATTTCTCCATCAACGATCTGCCCAAACAACGTTTTACGATCCTGGGTGACAATGGTCACAAAATATGTTCCAGGTTGAGAATAATCAAATTCAGGTAGACGGTGTTTTCGATGATGTGGGATTAATTGGTTGGTTTTCATCTCTCAAATTTTACCATTCCAGCCAGTCATAGAGGCACGGCAGTGCGAAGCCTCCCCTTGAGGGATGCCGTGCCTGCAGAGCATGGTAATGATCCATCGAAATAGTCCATTTTAACAAAACAGATTTTGAAGATCTTCGGTCAAATCCCTCGCTAGGCCCGACAAGGAAGCTTCGCATTCAGGAGACTAGCGAGAACTTAAGAACTCAAGGTCAAACCACTCTTGTCAACGTCTTTCACATAAAACAATACTTTTTTACCTATATTTAACCAACAATAAAATTTTAAGAAAATAGCCACAAACAATGTCAATACAAAGAATACCCTTATTTTCATATCTCAAATATGACATTTTTTTCCAGAAAACAAGCCTTAATTCCCTGGTTCAAACATAGTTTTTCCCTTTCCAAAAATCTGTGCTATGTCTTCTTGACAAACGGAACTTGTACTTTGGGGTCTTTCGCAAAGGATGTCGTCTAATGCCCCAACAACTTGGTAAGCAGTGCCGGTATTTGGATTAAAAACCCTAAGTATCTTATTAATTTGGAGAAGCTCTGCTGTTGCTACCAAAGAATCTCTTTCAAAAAGAATCCTTCCATCATAACCTCCAATAGTCATTTTCTCGGTGTGTGGAAATTTTTCAAGAGCCATATCTTTCGCCCCAGCCACCATCACTAATCTATTATCTTTTAGATCAATCACCCAACCAAAATATTGAAATGACAAGGTCGGGCTAGTTACTGTTAATGATTTGTATGATTTTGACATAGAAATATACTCTCTGATTCCACTGATATCATTATTCCATTGCGTAGGTCCAAAAACCACAATCTTTAAAGTATCAAGCCTAATCGACTCATCAATTGGTCGTTCTCCAATTTTCACCATTCCAGGAGAACGCCCGCCATAGAACAAGTTTAATCCAGGAGGCAATGTGTAATCATTATTTCTTAAATAATTCAATAAATTATTTCCATTAGGATTAGCCCCTAAAAGACCAACCATATAATCTCTGTTTTGCTCATTTCCAGCTAAAGAATTAATAAAATCCAAATAATATTTCCTACCAGCCTCTTCATTTATTTTTAAATTTCCATCCAAAAGAAATTCGGCACTAACCCCGGTTGTTCCTTCAATTACAACTTCGTTCTCTACTATTTCGAAATCTCTCACCAAACTTTGTCCTTCAATAATCAAACCAGTTATTGGATCTAAGTATCTTGTATGTTCACCAGAATATTTATCTATGAATTGATACACTAATTCATTTTCACTTCCCTTAGTCACCAATTTTTCATATTCCTCAAAAAAAATTTGTAATGGTTTATCTGTTTCATCCCATTTTCCCTCTTCCGGCACTGCTTTTAAACCTCCATTAACCAAATCAAGTGGAGGACAAAGCATTGTTCCTGAATATTCTCCTTTCTTTCTAATATCTACACAAACCATTCTTGCTCTTCCGTCAAGAGGCACTGGGCTTAAACTATTATTCTCAATTTCTAATTCTTCAAATACTCCCATTTTTTCCCAGACACCAACCCATTGCTTGATTGTTTCCAAACCAGAATTGTATTCACCTTTCTCAAAATTTTCCATAACATTACTTAAGGGAGGATATATTACATTGTCCATATCTATTTCTATAAGACCAGAAGGGGTTGTTTCTGTCGCCACTTCTGTCGGCGGGACAAGAGTCAATTCCTGTGTCGCTGGAGCTTGTTCAGACTGGTTAGATTCCGTGTTTTGCTGTGTAGGTCGTGGTGTCTGGAGGACCGTGCCGCACGAGCTCAGCATGCTGGCGAGAATAATAAAAAGCAGGATTCTGCTACTAAAAGAAAAGGTGAAATTGTGAATGGATTGGGTGTGCTTTTTCATGATCCCTCCCACTGGTGAATATGTTGATTTTACATCAGCCTGACAAATCTAAAATTGCAATCATAGGATTTCTAACTGTTGAGATTGATGGTTACCTTGAGGCTATTCAAGAAAAAAAGGTTTCTGGTAGGGGCACGGCATGCCGTGCCTTTCCTGCGGGACGCTGTGCCTTCTCTATGATGCCTCTTGTGTTTAAATTACTCTGAAAAGAACTCCTCGTCCTTTTCCCAATTCATCGGGTTGGCAAGAATGTAATCGTATAGTGCCTCGTATTCCCGCTCATTTCTGATGACACGATCGTAATAACCTTGCTGCCAAAGACGATCATCTGAATGTCCTGGGAATTCATGGAACGCCTTTGTCGTGGCTGATTTGAATGAGCGAATAATTGTGGCTACAGAACCAGAGACAGGTTTTCCAAAATTCTCTATCGGGCCATGTTCTTGAGGCACGGCATGCCGTGCCCCTACATCAGGTTCATTATGTTTATCCGCCAATATGGAGACAATCCCATGGAAATGGTTCGGCATGACCACAAATACTCCCAATTCGACATTCGGAAAATGATCGGGTATGGCAATCCACACCTCATTCACCATCTTCCCAATATTATTTAAAACCATTTTTCCATCAACAATCTGTCCAAACAACGTTTTACGTTCTTGGGCGACGATGGTCACAAAATATGCGCCCGGTTGAGAATAATCAAATTCAAATAGGCGGTGATTTCGATGATGCGGGAGTGATTGGTTGATATTCATCTCCTAAAATTATACATATCAAGGTAGGGGGACGGCACGCCGTGCCTTCCATTTAAACCACCCCTATGCCTGCTCGCGATTACCCCTACATCCATCTGCCGTTTTGGCGGTAGGTCATGCCCTGCTCGCGGGTCACCAAGCCCTTCAGTTCCATCATCGTCAGGGTGACGGTCAACTTCTCTACGCTAAGGTCCATCCGGACGCAGATCTCATCAATATGCAGAGAATCCTGACCCAAAACCCGCAAAACTGTGCGTTCCATATCGCTTAGAGCTTGTTCCTGTGGCTTAGGTGCTTTGCTGCCCTCTTCAATCCTGAGCACCTCCAGCACCGCTTTCGGATTGGTCATCGGCATCGCCCCCTCGCCAATCAGGTCGTTGGTACCTCGACTCATCGGCGAGAGCACAGAGCCTGGCACCGCAAAAACCTCCCGGTCCTGCTCAACGGCAAACTTCGCCGTAATCAACGCACCGCTTTTCTCACCGGCTTCAATCACAATCGTACCGCGACTTAACCCGGATATGATTCTGTTTCGCGGTGGGAAGTTGATCCCATCCGGCTTTGTGCCCGGCGCGTAATCACTCACAATCGCTCCGTGTTCCTGGATCCGTTCGGCAAGTTTGCGATGTTCGGGAGGGTAGATGATGTCCACCCCGCTTCCCAACACGGCGATCGTCCTTCCACCCGCCTCGATTGCCGAATGGTGCGCCAGCCCGTCAACCCCTCTCGCTAACCCGCTGACCACGGTCACGCCATTGCGTGCCAGGTATTCCGCCGTGTCCTGGGTGATCTGCTTTCCGTATGCCGTTACATTGCGGGTTCCAACAATCGCAACCGCAAGGTCATCCTCAGCGGTAATGCTTCCCTTGCAATACAAAACGGGGGGTGGTTGAGCAATTTCTTTCAGGTATCGGGGATAGGCATCATCCAGCCAGGTAAAAAAAGAAATCCCCTTGGTTCTCAATTGATCCGGGAGAGCAAGAGGGTCAAGCGTGTTTCGTTTCGCGGAGAGGTCTGCAACATTTTTCTCCGAGAGCCCCGCCGCTTGCAATTCAGCCGAGCCTGCCTGCCACGCCCTGCTCAAATCGCCAAAAAAGGACAGGAGTTTCCGAAACCTCACTGCCCCAATCCCTTTCACATAACTGAACGCCAGCCAGTAACCGGCTTCTTCCATTACCCCCTCAGCCCTTCCAGCAAATGCACCTCCATGCGGTTGTTTTCCAGGTCTATTTTCAGGATAACGTCCGGTATTGCCGGAATGAGCAGTTCCTGACCGTCTTCCTGGTCAATGATGTAAACATCATTCGCTCCGGTTTCCATGATCGCCGCAAGAACACCCAGTTCCTCACTGCCATCAAAAACCCGCAGCCCGATCAGCTGGTGATGGTAATACGAGCCCTCTGGCAGCGCGGGGAGGTCTTTTACTGCGGTGAAAACATCTTTGCCGGCAAGTTCACGCACATCCTCTGGGTTGTCATAGCCAAATAGTTTGAGCAGCATCAATTGGTTTTTCCACCGCGTTGCGGTGACCTTGTTGGGCTGAAAATCACTGCCTATATAAATGGTCTTGCCCCTCCGAATGCGTTCCGGAAAGTCAGTGATTACCCGCATGCTGATTTCGCCCCTAACCCCATGCGATTTCTGGAGTTTGCCGATTAATACGTAAGCAGGCTCAACCGGACCGATCAAGCCTGCTGTGTTTTGAGATTGATCTGCCATCTCAGGCATTAACCCAAATCCACCACATCCATGGTAACTTGCTTACCACTTCGGGCGGCAACAACCTTCAGAAGGGCTCTGATTGAGTTCGCAACCCGTCCGTGTTTGCCAATCACCCGACCGATGTCAGCTTTGCCGACCTGCAAGTCAAGCTGAATCGACTTCCCATCGCGATATTCGTCGACGAAGACCTGGTTAGGGTCATCAACAATCGATTTCGCCAGGTATTCCAGCAAATCCTGCAGTTTGGATTCTTTCATCACTCGCCTCGTTATGCCTTGGGTGCGTGAGTGGTTTTTGGATTGGCGGACTGTTCGCTGTAGACTTTCTTAGCTTCTGCTAACAAAGCTGCTTTGTCTTCGCCAGCCTTCAGCCGATTAAAGCGATCTTCCAGTTTGACGATTTTGAAGAGTTTCTGCACAGATTCAGAGGGCTGGGCGCCGACGCTCAACCAATGGTAAATGCGTTCTTCGTCAAAAACAATCGTTCCGGGTTCGGTTCGAGGATTGTATTGACCAACGATTTCAATAAAACGCCCATCGCGTGGACTCTCTTTATCTGCCACGATAACACGGTACTGCGGTTGGTGAGCTGAACCCACCCGACGTAAACGAATACGTACCATTTTTTTACTAATACTCCTTGACTAATAATCTTTTTCTTCCTGGCTCGTCAAAGGCTGAGAGAATGCTGAAGGGGCATTTCCTTCTCCTGTGCTCAGGTTTATCCGAATAACCTATTAATATTACCACGTCCACCAGTTTTTTGGAACTTTTTCATCAAACTCTGTATGTCCCTGAATTGTTTCATCAGTTTGTTCACATCCTGCACATCTTTACCGCAGCCTGCCGCGATTCTGCGCCTTCTGCTCGCGTTTAAAATGCGCGGGTCTTTTCTTTCTTTTGGGGTCATCGAATTGATAATCGCTTCAACCGTCTTCAGTTGATCTTCAGCTTCATGCGGGTCAACCGACTTCGCGACAGTGCCAAACTGCCCGGGCAGCATCCCCAGGACCTGGGAGATGGGACCCATTTTCTTGATTTGGCGCAGTTGGTTGGCAAAGTCATCCAGCGTGAACTGTCCGGTCAGCATTCGTTCGGCTTCTTTTACGTCCACTTGCCCGGCATAAGCCGCCTCTGCCTTTTCGATCAACCCGAGCATGTCGCCCATCCCAAGGATCCTGGACGAAATCCGGGTTGGATCAAACACTTCCAGCGCGTCCAACCCCTCACCGGTACCCAGGAATTTGATTGGAATCCCCGTCACCTCGCGGATCGAGATTGCCGCGCCACCGCGGGCATCTCCATCAATCTTAGTAAAGACCAAACCGCTCACTGGGATTACGCCCACAAAGCCTTTGGCGATATTGAGGGCTTCCTGCCCGATCATCGAATCGATTACCAATAAAATTTCTTTAACAGGCACAGCGGCGTTGAGAGCTTTGAGTTCATCCATCAACGCGTCATCAAGCTGGGAACGTCCTGCCGTGTCCAACAGCACAACCGAAAACCCGCCTTTTTTGGCTGCCTCAAGCGCGCTTTTGGCAATCTGCACCGGTTTCGCGCCTTCAACGCTGTGCACCGGAACGTCAATTCTCTCGCCAAGAGTCTTCAACTGTTTGATGGCTGCCGGGCGGTAAATATCCGCCGCCACCAGCATGACTCTTTCGCCCTTCGAGCGAAGCTGTTTCGCCAGTTTGGCTGCTGCCGTGGTTTTACCGGAGCCTTGCAGACCTACCAACATAATTACATGCGGCTTTTCACCCCTCAGGTTAAGCGGGGCAGGCTGCCCGAGCGTGTTGATCAGTTCTTCGTTAACAATTTTGATGACTTGCTGCGCAGGGTTAAGAGCTTTTGAGACTTCCGCCCCAATCGAGCGTTCCTTAACGCGGTTTGTGAATGCCTTTACCACGGCATAGTTAACATCCGCCTCAAGCAGTGCCAGCCGCACTTCGCGCATCGCCTTCTCAACATCTTCTTCACTGAGCTTTCCATGGCGGCGCAGGTTTTCAAATACGGCGGTCAGTTTGTCGGTCAAATTCTCGAACATGGTTTATCCCTGTAACGGTGATTTGTATGAATTCAGATGCATATCTTACCTTAAACCATGCCACTTTCAAAACAAACCTTTTTAGCAATAAATTAATAGATTTTTAGTCTGATATTTTGTCCTTGAGTAACTTAATGGCGCAGTGCGTGTTATTACACAAAGAAACTTGAGGAGATACGCAATGAACAAAGTAGCAATCGTTACCGACAGCACCAGTGCCATCCCGGATTCCATTGCCCGGGAGAACAAACTCACTATCGTCCCATTGAACCTGATTTGGGACGGCAAGACATATCTTGATGGAATTGAAATCACCCCAACTAAGTTTTATGAGATGCTGATAAAGTCCGACACACTGCCCACAACCTCGCAGCCATCGGTTGGAATGTTTGTTGAAACCTATAAAAAACTGATCGACCAGGGTTACGACATTCTAACCATCGTGATTTCCGCCAAACTCTCCGGAACGTATCAGTCCGCGATTCAGGCAGCGGAAGAATTCCCGAAAAACCGCATCAGCGTCCTGGACAGCCTTCAGGGGTCCATGCCCCTTGCCCTCGTTGTGCTCATGACCGCTCAGGCTGCCCAGCATGGGGCAACGCTGCTCGAGTGTACCAACCTGGCTAAGGACTTATGCCAGCGTGTTAGGACTCTTTTCGTTTTAGATACGCTTGAATACCTCCACAAAGGCGGAAGAATCGGCGGCGCAGCACGGTTGATTGGTACCGCGCTTCAGATGAAGCCCATTCTTGAGCTTAAGGATGGAGCAATTGATTCCTTCGACAAAGTCCGCACTTTCAAAAAAGCCATCTCGCGCGTTTTCGAAGTTTTAGAGGAGGAGCTTGGCAAACAGGGCACAATCGAGTACCTCGGAGTTGTAACTGCCAACACCCCGGAAGTTGGCGACGAATTACTGGCTATGGCGCATCAGCGTTTTCACGTCCGCAATGAGATATCCGGGGTGATCAGCCCCGTCATTGGCGCGCATGTCGGTCCAGGCGCGATTGCCCTGGCTTACATCCCGGCGAAAAAAGCCTGAACCAGGAGTAGATACCGTCTTGATTGTCAAGGGCTATTATCATGTCTGGGTGCTAAAGAGAGGATCAAACGGCTTTCCTGACTTCAGGACTCCATATGCCAAGTGCAGCAATTTCTTCATGGCCGCAACGATGATCTCCATCTTGACATGGTGGCTGGCCAGCATACGCCTTTTCAGGTCCATGACGATTGGGTTGTAATTTGTAGCAACAACGGCTGGCATATAGAGATACTTCCGCAACTCTCTC
>JAYFQB010000281.1:0-12623 GCA_034927385.1 Anaerolineaceae bacterium
CAAACTAATTATGGATGGAACTCTCCTTTTTGTGTCCTTTTTTTTCACGATATGCAAATTTGATACTGTAACCCAATCAAAAAAGAGCTTGACAATTTGGCGGGATGTTGTGATATACTATTGCTTCGCGTCTCAAGCAAGCAGAGGCGCTTATCTTGCGTCAGTACTTGAAGGGAAGTTAATATGAACCATACAGAATTATTGAAATCTGTCGAAGCCGAGAAAAACCCCAATATCCCGGATCTTTTCCCCGGCGATACTGTCAGCGTGCACACAATCATTAAAGAAGGCGATCGCGAACGCATCCAGGAGTTCAAGGGTGTGGTGCTCTATGTGCGCGGGAATGCCAATGATGGCACATTCACCGTCCGCCGTGTTGCCAGCAATGGTATCGGCGTGGAGCGTACCTTCCTCTTCAATTCACCTCGCGTCGCAAAAGTGGTGGTCGAACGGCACAACAAAGTCCGCCGCGCCCGCCTGTATTTCCTGCGCGAACGCACCGGCAAGAGCGCGCGCCTGAAGCAGCGTTTCTAAACCGGACCTTTTTCTGCTCATTAAAAGCCTTCTCCGTTTCCTTACCAGGCGGGAAGGCTTTTCCATTTAATGTTACGGGAGATTTCATGATACCTCGCATCGCACTCGCCGCTTTCCGCATCCAAAAACCCGGCAGCACTCCGGCATATTCTTCCAGAGAAGAACTTGTGCGAGCCATCCTTGCCGCTGACGGAAGACCGTATCTTTTACCCTCAGCACTACCTCTGGACATGCTCCCGGAAGTCATGGGAGAGTTTGACGGTCTGTTTATCTCGGGTGGTGGGGATATCCATCCGGAGTTCTTCAACGGGGAGATGCACCCGAGCGTCAATGGCGTCGATCGCGAGCGAGACGCGTTCGAGCTGGCGCTTTGCCGCCATGCGGTGGCGATGGATAAGCCGATTCTGGGCATTTGCCGCGGGCAGCAGGTGCTGAACGTGGCTATGGGCGGCAGCCTTGTGGTGGATATTCCCAGCGAACTACCTGATGCCATCCGGCATTCGTGGTGGCCTGGCTATAAGCGCAGCCGACTCTCGCACCAGGTAGGGGTGGAGGAAGGCAGCCGTCTGGCGGGGATTATGGGCGGCGAGGAGTTCATGGTGAACAGCCTGCATCATCAATCTGTAAAAGCCCTGGGCGAGGGGCTGAAGGTTGCGGCAACAGCCGCGGATGGAGTGATCGAGGCGCTCGAGATGCCAGGCAAACGCTTTGTTGTGAGTGTGCAGTGGCACCCGGAGTGGCTGCAGGAACACGAGCCGATGCGGCGAATCTTCAGGGCTTTTGTAGAAGCTTGCGGCTCTGGGGGTTAGGCGAAAACGTTGTCAGAAGTCTCGCTGGCTGCGGCAGCGTGCTAAAATATGCCTATGATTAAGCAAAACGCGCCAATTGGTGTTTACGATTCGGGAGTGGGCGGGCTTTCGGTGCTGCACGCCATCCACAGCCAACTGCCCCTGGAAACGACTCTCTACTTTGCGGACCAGGCGAAGGTGCCTTATGGCGAACGTCCGTTGGAAGAAGTGCGCAAACTTGCTGAAGGCGTGACGCGGATGATGATGGATGAGGGGGCTAAGCTGATCGTGATTGCCTGCAACACGGCTTCGGCTGCCGCCCTAAAGTACCTGCGGGCACTGTATCCGGAATTTCCGTTCGTCGGCATGGAGCCGGCGGTCAAACCAGCCGCGGAGCAAACCTTGAGCGGCAAAGTGGGCGTGCTGGCGACGCCCTCCACCTTTCATGGAGAGCTGTATGCCTCTGTGGTGGAACGTTTCGCCAAAGAAGTCCGGATTTTTGAAGCCACATGCCCGGGGCTTGTAAGGCAGATTGAACGCGGTTACCTCCAGACGCCTGTAACCTGGCGCATCCTGCAGCAAGCACTGGAGCCAATGCTCGCGGAAGGCGTTGACACACTCGTGATGGGATGCACGCATTTTCCGTTTGTGATCCCGCTGATTCAAAAGATCGCAGGGGATGGCGTGCGCGTGATCGATCCGGCGCCCGCGATCGCGAGGCAGACGGAGCGCGTATTACTCCAACACGAACTCCTGAGGACTGCTGTTTCGGACGTTCCTCACCGCTTTCTCACCAGCGGCGACCCCGCGCGTTTTTCCCACCTGTTGGCGCAACTGCTGCATGTTGAGGCAAAGGCGGAAAAATGGCAGTGGGTTGGGAACTCGCTGCGGCGCGGTTGACTTTCCGGAGCTATACAGAGTATCCACATCCCCGTGATAAGATAGACGGGAAAATATTGCAACATGAGGTCCTTATGACAGAAGTCCCAATTCAATGGTTAAAGAATCAACGCGCGTTGGAAAATCCGAAATCCAGTTTGGCGGCAGAACTCTTCCCTGCAGGTTTACCGCAGCAAGTTCGGCGGCTCCATAGCGATATCCCCGGCTACCGAATGAGCCCGCTCAAGAGTCTGCCGAGGTTGGCTCGTCGGATTGGCGTTGGCGGCATTTGGGTAAAGGACGAATCGGCACGGCTTTCGTTGAATTCCTTCAAGGTGCTTGGCGGGTCCTACGCCATCTATAAAGCCCTGCTCAAGCGCGGCGGCTTTAGCGATCAGGAACTGAGCCTGCGTGACCTGCTGCACATGGAAGGCGGCTGGCGCGAAAAACTTGGCCACCCTATCTTTGCGACCGCCACCGACGGCAATCACGGCACCGGGGTGGCATGGGCAGCCACCAAGATGGGTTTTCCATCCGTGATCTATGTCCACTCGCTGACCACAAAGGATCGTATTCGAGGGATTGAGCGGCAGGGCGGGCGTGTGGTTGTGGTGGACGGAAATTATGATGACGCGGTACGCCAGGCTTCTCTGGATGCCCAAAAAAACGGTTGGGAAGTGATCTCCGACACTTCATGGGAGGGGTATGAGGATGTGCCCAAGTGGATCATGCAGGGTTATGCCACGATGTTTGTCGAAGCTCAGGAGCAATTTTCGGCTCAGGGCATCCAAAGGCCTACGCATCTGCTCGTGCAGGCGGGCGTTGGCTCACTCGCCGCAGCCGCGATAGGCTTCTATTCGGTGCTTTTCGAGGATAACATTCCACTTTCCATGGTGGTTGAGCCGACAAAAGCCGCCTGCCTCTACGAATCGATGCGCATCAACGACGGCAACCCCCACAGTGTTACCGGCGAGTTGGATACGATTATGGCTGGTTTGGCTTGCGGCGACCCCAACCCGATCGCCTGGGAAGCTCTCTATAACTGCGCTGACTTCTTCGCCAAATGCCCGGATTATGTGGCAGCCAAAGGGATGCGTGTATACTCCGTGCCGCTGACGGATGACCCATTCATCATATCGGGAGAATCTGGCGCTGTCACGCTGGGGGCTCTGATGTATATGATGGAGTTCGAAGGCGCGCGGGAGCTGCGCGATGCGATGGGGCTGGATAAGGATTCTCAGGTGCTGCTGATCAATACCGAAGGAAACACCTCTCCGGATGAATTCCGAAGCGTGGTTTGGGAAGGCAGCATCCCTGTGCCCGATGAATACAAAATCCATTTCAAGGAAGAAGAATAAAACTTCCGGACTACGCCTGGTTTAAACAAAAAGAGCCCTGTTTCATTTCGCAGGGCTCTTTTATTGACTGAATCTATCTCTAACCGATTGTTGGAAGAGCCGACTTGGCGGCACAGATAACGCCAACCAAACCGCGACCGGTATGGGCGCCAAGGGCGGTGCCGAGGGTTACGGTGGGTTTCCATTCGCATTTGAAAGCTTTTTCCATGGATGCTTTCAATTGTTCAGCGCCGGAAGGGTTGGCTGCGGTGACGATCTGTGCCTCAACCTCGGTGCCAACCGGGTGGATCTTCTTGATCAGCTCAGTGATACCATCGATGGCTTGCTGGAAGGAGCGTTTTTTAACCTTGTCGTAATATTTGCCATCCACTTTGCTGACTTCAATGACGGGTTTGATGCCCAAAAGCGAAGCCAATAAGCCTTTAAGATGGCTGATGCGACCGCCAGCGATGAGGTATTTTAGATCGGGCAAGGTGAAGAAAGTGGAGGAGGCATCCTGGATCTGGCGTAAAGTCTTCACAACCTCTTCCATCGAACAACCTGCTTTTACCATTGCGGCTGCCGCGCGGAGCTGCCAGCCTGTGCCGGCGGAGAGTGTGAGTGTGTCGATCAGGGTAATTTTTGCTTCAGGAACCATTTCAGCAGCCTGGACGGCGGCATTAAAGGTGCCGCTCAAGCCGGAAGACAGGTGAATCGAAAGGATTTCGGGATCCTCAGCCGCGAGGCGCTTGTAGGGTTCCTCAAATTCACCCACTGAAGGGGTGGATGTGATGGGCATCTTTGGGCTTGCATCCATCAGGTCATAGAATTCGTCCGGGTCGATATCCACACCGGATTGATACGAAACGCCATTCACTTCAACCTTTAACGGAAGCATGGTAATCCCAAGTGATTTACATTCTTCAAAGGAAATGTCCGCTCCACTGTCTGTAACGATGTTCATTTTCACCTCGTTGGTATTCCTGAGCGGCTGGTAAATTAAATACGAACAAAAAAAGTCGGACTTTCAGCCGCCCACCATGAGTTATTATAACTGTTAACAACACCTGGAAGACAATATTAGCATTGTTAATTATACAAAACCCTATGCATGAATAAAAAACCCCGGGGTTACCCGGGGTAAATTGTTTGGCGCGTGGTTCAGAGGCTAAAAGCGCGATACCAAGACTGGATCACCTTGCGGTTGCGTTTTTCGAGGGTTTGGGTCATCAGGTTGATTTTCGCGAGGATGTCAGCCAGGTCCCACTGGCGGCTGGCGATAACACCCCTGACAGCTTGTTCAGTATGCTCGCTCAGGCGCGACTGGCACAGCATATCCACGAGGTGCCAGGGGGAATGTGCCTTTTGCAGCGTGTCGGCGGTAATATCTTCCAGTTTTTTGAGCACTTCAGCCATCAGGCGCTGCCCAACCTGAAGATTAGCTGCCTCGATGTAGACACGGTTGATCGGTTCGGTTCCAGAGGCACGCATGCGCAGGTAGTAGTGGTCATTGCCGGTTTCGTCGCTGAGCTGCATCTCGACCAACTCGTAGCGGATGCCGCCGAGGTAATCTATAGTTAAGCCGGCAACCTCCAGCCCGTCCTCGCCGGCGTGGTCAGGCAAGTCGAGGTAGTAATCGATGAAGGCTTCTTTTGCTTCCAGCGGAGCGTCCACATCGGAACGACCAGCATGCGAGCTTGGGTCGAAAGATGTGCCGAAAGAGTTCCACAGACCAGGCAGGCAGACCAGTTCGTCCCAGATCTCCTGCAGCGTTGCCAGCGGCTTTTGGGGGCGGGTGCCGTAGTAGGCGAGCATGTCCAGAATCAACAGGTTAGCCCAGGGACCATCTTTATCGGTGATGTGACCGCGAGTTGTCAGACCGGAGGATTCCTCGCCGCCGATCAGAATACGGTCGCGCCAGTCATCGGGCAGGACTTTTAAGTTGTTATAGGCGTTGTCGGTGCGGCGAATTTCTTCGATGTATTTGATGCCAACCGGCACGGCAAAGGCGTTTTTGAGCGTACGCGAGGCGATATCGCCCACGCGGCACTTGTAAATACGCTGCCCAACGTACCCTGGCAGGGCACCCGCGGCGGGTTTGTTGGCATCGTTCGCTGGGATCATGCCAGCCAGCACCTCGATCAGAGGGGAACCCGTTTGGGTGGCGATGACGCGCCCGGTGATGCCTCGGTCCACGCCTAAGTAACGGATCAGCATTGGCAGGATCTGGTTGGGTCGGAAGTAAACCCCGCCCTTGTCTACGATGCCGAAGCGGTCCGCGTCGGTATCCATGCCCATGCCGATTTGGGCGCCGGTGCGCGATACGGTGTCTTTGAGCATTTGGTTGAAAGGTTCTTCGGGGTTGGCGTAATCCTGACCGCCCAGGTCAGGGTCGACGTTTGCATGGATGACAGTGAAACGGACGCCGGCTTCACCAAGCAAGCGGGTTAGATAACCCCTGCCAGAGCCGTGCATTTCATCCACCACCACCATTTTGTCGGCAAAGAAGCGGCGGATACGGTCAAAATCGATCGGGATTCGGGCGTTACCAATCCCATTATTTCGAATCCAGTGGACGTAGTCATCGAGGGGGTCAAACCCTTGCACGAGCCCGCGTGCCCGGGCAAATTCAACATCACTTTGACCGCCTGCGTGGTCGATCAACTGGAGCTCATTGATGCGGAAGGCGATAAAGTCCGTTACGTTGGTTGGGGCGGGATATCCCAGCCGCGGGTTAAACTTGATGCCCTGCCACTCGGGCGGGTTATGGCTTGCGGTGGCTATAACCAGCCCGGCAACTTCGTCCTGCGGGACCACTTCGGTCTCATAGAAAGCGAGGGCTGGGGTCGGAACGTCGCGCGTGCCGATATGGACCTTGAAGCCGTTGGCGAGGCAGGTCTCTGCCGTCCAACGTGTCACCACGTCTGAATTGCGGCGGGTGTCGTGACCAAGGACGATCACCTTGCCGGAGAGGTCTTCCGCGCCGACAAAAGCGGGCACGTTCTCGTTGTTCAGGAAGTCGCAAACAGCTTGCACAACCTGGCGGGCACGGGTTTCGGTAAAATCGAAGCCCCACCGCCCACGAACGCCTGAAGTGCCAAACAGCAGATACTTGCGGTCATAAATCTCCCGAAGCAAGCCTTTCTTTCCCGCCAATCCCAATAGGATCGGATCTCCCGTGCGCAGGCGCAGGGCAAACAGGCGTTCGAAGATGTTGCCGATCTGAATCACCCGATATGCCATGAAGCGGTCCGGGTCCACATGGTCATCCAGGCTGTCGAGCAGGGGCAGAATTTCGTGCTGAATTGCCTCCGCGAGGCTGGCAAACACCGGGCTTAGCAGGTACTCCCGGGCAATGGCGATCGCTTTGCGGCGCATGTCGCCTGAACTGGGCAGGTAATCCCCGTCGATCAGGAGGCGAAAGGCTTTGGTTGCTTCATCCTTTGGCTGGAAGAGCTCCAGCCGACCCTGTGTGCCGGTGGCGGCGAGGGTTAGGAGCAGACTAAACACGCGGGAGGAAGTTGCGATGTCCTCTCCGATCACGGAGGGATTCTCATCCAGCCAGGTTTCCAGGCGCGTGAGAAAGGCGTTCATGTCCGCTATGGCAGGCTGCCAGGATTCGGGTTTGTCTGCCACAAGGATGGCGCGGTTCAGACGGTTGAATTCTGCCGTCAAACCAGCGCTGAATTGTGAGGTTCCGATAGTTGCTTGCATACGTGCTCCTTGAATCTTTTACTTCTCAGGGCGGGGAACCAGACCCCCGGCGGAGACATTGAGAACTTCGATTTTAGCAGTAGAGGGGGTGTCTGTTTCGCGTTGGACTACGTCGCAGACTTCCCAACAGATCACCGCCAGGTCGTGCGTGGTATGGCGGGTGTCGGTTTCAATCATCAGGCGGTATTTTGGTTCAGTACCTGAATAGCGTGAGTTGAGCTGCACCAGCCCGGGCAACCTGTGCTTGATTTCATCAAGCATATCCTGAAGCGGTTTTATGGTCTTTAAGTCCGGCTTGGCGGCAACATTGCATGATGCTACCAACTGCGGATATTTCTGAATTTGCGAAGCAAGCGCCGCAAGGGAAGGCTGTTCCTGTTGGAGCAGGAACTTGAGCATGAAAATGGCTGTCCGCAAACCGTCCCCGGTGCGGTGGTGTTCATCCAGCAGAATAATATGTCCCGATTGTTCACCGCCAAGCCCGAGTTTGTCAGCGAGGGTGTCTTCTGAGGTCAGAGCAAGCAGCGCCTCGGTGACGTATTTATCGCCTACGGGTGTCTGGATGAGTTCGAAATGGTGATCGGCGGCAAATTGATGCAGCGAGCCGTTCGCCATAACGGTTGTGACGAGTGTGTTGGCGAGTAGTTTGCCTTCGCGGTGCAGGGCGTCTGCCAGGATTGCCAGCATATGGTCGCCATCAATCAATTGACCAGTCTCGTCCATCAGGATCACGCGGTCGGCGTCGCCATCGAACGTGATGGCGAGGTTGGCTTGGTGTTCGGTGAGCAGGGCAGCCAGGGCTTCGGGCTTCGAGCGGGCGTGTTCTGAGCCGGACTGTACGTTGATGTTGACCCCATCCGATTCCGTGTTGAGTGCCACAACGTCCGCCCCCAACCCCCTGAGAAGCTCCGGTCCCACCCTATGTGCCGCGCCATTTGAGCAGTCCAAAAGGATTTTTAGCCCGCTTAGGTCGAGGTTTTCCTCAGTGGAAAGCAAATCCTGCAGATAGAGGTCATAGAATTTGGTGCCGTCCACGCGCAGCCCAGTTTCGGGGAGGTTCAGGTCGCCGTCGGGGAGGCTGGTGAGGTAATCCTCGATGGCTGCCTCCTGTTTTTCGGAGAGTTTCATTCCCTGCGGATTGAGGAACTTGATGCCGTTTTCCGGTGCTGGATTATGAGAGGCTGAGATGACCGCGCCGGCGGTCGCGCCGAGCTCACGCGTCAGCCAGGCGATACCAGGCGTGGGCAGTATCCCCAGGTCCATAACCCGCGCGCCGCTTGTGAGCAAGCCGCGCGTCAGCGCCTCCTGAAGACGCGGACCCGACAAGCGAGTGTCGCGCCCGATCACGAAAAGGTCAGCACCGGGTGTTTCCAGGCTGAGCACATGCCCCACGGCGACTCCGAGGCGATAGACAAATTCAGCTGTCATTGGGGGTGTGCCGGCTGTGCCGCGGATTCCATCCGTGCCAAAGTATTGATTGTTAGCCATAAACGATTCCTCTATTGATATGTGATGTCAGCCACAACAGGCAGATGATCAGAAATCGACCGTGAAAGCGGGGAGCTGATTACAAAACAGGTGTATTCCACCAGCCGTTTGGCAGGGAAGAAATAGATGTGGTCAACCGCCCCGGCGCGCGGATGGGTTGCGATGTTTTCCTGTGGTTTGAGCTGGACGAACCCGTGGTCCTTCTCAAGCATGTCCCGAAGGGTATATTCTTCAGCCGTGGCGTTGAAGTCGCCCATCAGGATCATCGGCAGGTGGGGCATGAGCACATGGGATTCGACCAGGCTGATCAGACCGCTGATCTGCTGCGAACGGGTGATCCTGGCGGCGTCAGTTATCTCGCTCCACGCGTTTTCCCCTCGCTCGCCAGCCAGAGTGGTCAGGTGGAGGTTGAGAACGAATGGGTAAGGATGCTGCTTCAGGCGGGAGAGAATCACATAGCGCGGGTCTGTGTCGCGCGAGCCTTCGTAACTAACAGGCTGAAAAAGAGGCACGTTGCGCGGCACGCCGGTTTTCAGGGTGTCGCTCAGCCGGCTGAAAGGGATGTTTGAGAATAAGGCGTTACCTTTGGACCAGTCCCACCAGTCGTTGAACAACCCGTTCACCATCAAATCTTTTTTAACCTGCATGTGGCGTTTCATGGAGAGGGTTTCACCATAAAAGGCATACTGGAAACCACAATCCAAATGGATGCGGTCAACCATGCTGTGTGTTGTGCCATCGGCATCGATATAGTGGGCAATTTCCTGCGCGCCAAACACATCCGGCTTGACCTCTTCTATTAACTTGCTGAGTGCTTCAACCTTGTTCTCAGTCTGCTCAGGAGTGCCAGTGAAATTCTTTTCCCCGCCGCCCAGATTGAGGGTCATTACCCTTAATTTATGCATACACAGTCACTTTCTCCTCTATATGGAAGGTATTATACCAATCAACCACTACCTGTTAAATGAACTTGCCAGGTATGCACAAGGGCTTTACAGTGCCTGCCGCGTTTTATAAAATCAGGTATGAAGAATCTCTCCAGGCGTGATGAAGTTACGCCCAAAGCCCAATACCTCAACCGCAGGGAATTCCTGAGACACGCGGCGATTTTTGGTGCCGGACTTACGCTGGCTGCGTGTGTGTCTGGCGAGGCGCCTGGGAGCACACCGACCGTTCCGCCGGATGAAATCACCGAAAAATCCGAGGCACTGAGCTTCAACAACTACTACGAATTTTCCCTCTCAAAACGGTCGGTGGCAGAGCTGGCAAAAGGCTTTACGATTGACCCCTGGCAGGTTGAGGTGGGCGGTTTGGTGGCAAATCCCCGAACATACGCCATGCAGGAGTTGATCGATCACTTTAAACCCGTGGAGAGAACCCACCGCATGCGCTGCGTGGAGGGCTATTCCATGGTTCTGCCTTGGTCGGGTTTTCTGCTGAGGGACCTGTTGGAAGAAGCACAGCCGCTTCCCGGGGCGAAATTTGTCGCTTTTGAGTCTGTTTTGCGCGAGGAAGAGATGCCGGGGCAGGTTTCTTTACGCAATTACCCCTGGCCATACCAGGAAGGGCTGCGTCTGGATGAAGCCATGCACGAACTGACACTGATGGCAACCGGGATGTACTCCGAGCCGCTGACAAGACAGAACGGTGCGCCGCTGAGGGTTGTTGTGCCGTGGAAATATGGGTTCAAGAGCGCCAAGGCAATCCGGCGCATCAGGCTGACCGCCGAACAGCCAGCAACGCTTTGGAACACCCTCGCGCCGGAGGAATACGGCTTCCTTGCCAACGTCAATCCTGCTGTGGACCACCCGCGCTGGTCCCAGGCGACCGAAATCCGAATCGGCGAAAGCGAAAAGCGTCCGACTCTGCTTTTCAATGGGTACGATGAAGTTGCTCCGCTCTACCAGGGCAACGATCTCAGAATCGAGTATTAATTTCGTGAGGGTTTACCGGGAGGGGCGGGAAGGTTTTTCGGGGAGAAGCAAAGGCAATTCAAGGGTAAACTCCGCGCCGCCGTCCGGACGGTTGCGCACAAACAGATTCCCCCCGTGCATGCGTGCCAGCCTGAGCGCGATCGCCAGACCCATGCCCTGCCCGCCGGCTTTTTTGCCGGAATTGTCGTTCAATTGGTAGTAGCGGTCAAAGATTGTCTCCAGCTTGTCTATTGGAATGCCTGGACCATGGTCCCGAACTGTTAGAACAGCTGTGAGACCTTTCGTGAGGATCATAATTTCGATCGTGCTGCCTTCAGGGGTGTAGCGCATGGCGTTCTGAAAGAGGTTTTCCAGGATTTGCTCGATCCGGTCGGGGTCGATGTTTACAATCACACCTTTTTGCATGGAAACTTCCCGAACACGGCGCTGTTGTTTTGTGAGCATGCTTTCAAAGCGTTTAATCACTCCCCTGGTGAACTCAGATAAGTCCTGGGGACTAAACTGGGGTGTGATCATACCTTCATCCAGCATTGCCAGGAGGCGAAGGTCTTCAACCAGGCGCACGAGATGGGTGTTTTGCTGCTTGAGAGTTTTGAGTGTTTCCTGGTTGAAAGGGTAAATGCCGTCTTCCACCGCCTCGATACTCGCCCTCTGCACTGCCAGCGGGGTACGCAGGTCGTGCGCCAGGTCCGCAAACAGGCTACTCCGCTGGGAGTCGTGTTTTTCGAGGTTGGCAGCCATATCGTTGACGGCGGTGGTGAGGTCCGAAAGGTCCCTGTACGACTGCACAGGCAGCCGCTGCTTGAAGTCGCCATCAGAAATCCTCTGGGCGGCTTTGATGGTTGCCTCGATTGGGTCGAGCAGGCGTGACGCCATTATGAGCGCCAAAAGCAGCCCAGCCACCATCGTGACAATTGCTGCCTGCAAAATGGATCTCCAAAGCACCCGCAGCAGAGTGTTACTGAAATCCGGGGATAAACCGTGCAACAAGCTCCCTGAAATGACGTAACCAACCAGCTTTCCCTCAGAGAAGATACCCGAAGCGAACGCCAAAAAAAAGGGCTTAATTTTTGTTCCCGCCATTTGTTGGTCCATGGCATAGAGTACTTCTCCGTCTGGGGAAAGCAGGGCTACCTGCTCCTGTTGCATGAAGACGAGTTCAACAGGGGAAAGGTCCGGGGATGTAAAGTAAGCCTCAACGCCTTTCCAGGTGCCATTTTGGGAGTAGTAGTCCTCCAAGCCTTGTAGGTAAGTATGGGAATGGTCAACCGTAAATTGC
Source organism: Anaerolineaceae bacterium (assembly GCA_034927385.1). Classification (GTDB taxonomy): domain Bacteria; phylum Chloroflexota; class Anaerolineae; order Anaerolineales; family Anaerolineaceae; genus Mesolinea. Next base: position 11,954 of record JAYFQB010000281.1, read on the forward strand.
GAGTGATAGTCAGCACTTGACGAGCTGAAGAAGTACGCCGCGGCAGAGAACGCGAAAACGATCGTCAGGAAAATGACAATGGAGTAAGTGAAGATCAGTCGGCGGCGCATGAGAATCCCTATCCTAAGGCGCGATAACCCTGACCGGTGACCGTTTGGATATAGATCGTGTCGGGGTCGGTTTGCCTGATTTTCTGCCGTAGGTTTTTGATGTGGACGTCGATGGTGCGTTCGTAACCCGCGTAACACGCGCCTTGCGTTGCTTGAAGCAACTCAGACCGAGTGAACACTTTTCCAGGTTTGCCAGCCAGTTGGACGAGCAGGTTGTATTCCGCGGGGGTCAGATTGAGAAGCGTGTCATTAAGCATTACAGTGCGGGCTTCCAGATCAATCCCGATTGCGCCAAGCTGAATAATTTCCTCGCCGTGCGATTGAATCATACAGCGGCGTAGCACAGCTTTTACCCGTGCCACAACCTCGCGGGGGGAGAAGGGTTTGCTGATGTAATCATCCGCGCCTAACTCCAGACCAATCAGGCAGTCAAGTTCTTCTTGTCGGGCAGTAACCATGATGATCGGCGTTTGGGTGGACTTGCGGATCGCTCTTGCCACGTCCAATCCGTCCATATCCGGCAGGTTCAGGTCCAATAAGACCAGGGATGGTCGGGCTGT
>JAYFQB010000229.1:0-3897 GCA_034927385.1 Anaerolineaceae bacterium
CCGAGCTGCTGCAGGAAGAGCTCATCGAAAGCCAGCCGCCTCTGGGCTTTGGCAAGGACTTGCATATCATCCGGAAAATGCACCTCGCTGAGAGCCTGCTGTAAGCCAATCACTTCGGCTCGGGTGCGGATTTGTTCAGTCAGCGGTTCGCCGATGCGCGGCACCCAGTATTTAAGGGTCGAAAAGATGGTGCGGCGCAGCCACTTCTGCGTGACCTTGGCAGTCAGCGGGTAAACAGGCACAATGCGGTTAGTGTTCAACTGCTGTTGATCAATGGCTTCATATTCCGGATGCCAGATTACCGGACGTCCCATGTAGACATCAATTTTGCCTGAAATGGAGATCATCATCCCCTCGCGAAGACTGCGAAGGTGCCATTCCTGGTTAAACCACATCAGGCGCATACTGCCGGTTGCGTCCGAAACCACTGCTTCTATCAGCGTGCGCCCTTTGCGGGTCGAAACCCGTACAACGTTATTGACAGTCGCGACAATCGTAGCCTCTTCGCCTACGCACAGTTGGCTAATAGTTTTCAATTTTGAGTAGTCATCATAGCGCCGCGGAAAGTGATAAAGCAAGTCGCGGATGGTGAAGATGTCGAGTTTCGCCAGGTTTTTAACCTGGCTATCACCTACCCCCCGGATAACACCAACCGTGGCGTCAATGCCGGTTTGTGGTTGGTCAGTGGTGGTTTTCGGTGCTGTTTTCTTTGCGGGTTTACTGGAGCTCGGCAAACCCGGTGTCTTTGGAGCGGCTGTTGGTTGGGTGGGGAAAGAGGCAATCTCCACGCTTGCTTTGGCGGCGGGTCCGCTCGTGGAAACGGCAGGAAAGCTGCCTATCTCACTCAAGCCCAACCAGGAGGTCAGCTCGATCAGGTCTTTTCTTCTTTCCTCGGGCAGCTTGCCGTCATAGTTTTTCAACCATTGAGAAACTTTTTTAATAATCGCTTCCGAAAGTCCCGCCTCCCGCGCTTCGGCGGGCCACGAGTTCGCCAGCGCGTTAAATCCCCCCATTACCGCGGTGTTTTGGTAACCTTTGCTGCGTTCGAGCTTGATGATATTCGCAAATTTTACGATGACTTTTGACATGGCAGACGGCTTTTCCCTAACCTAATCATAATCGATTTATGCGGGTTTTTAGTTTCGGAGCGTGCAGTCAAGGCGGAAATTTCTGGCTTTCAATTCTGACCAACCGGTGTGTTGACACTTAACGCCTTGGTCCCTCCCAGCAACTGTGCTTGGAACCACGCTTTGCTGATACGCAGCCCAGCCACCAAAAAAAATGTTCCAACAGGGCGTCTTTCCAGATTGCTTCGTCCTTAGCAGTAAATGAGTTAACTCATTCCGAACCCTTCACCGGGGCTGGATGGTATATCAATCGTGATCATTCAGAAACAAGAAGTCACATACGCGCAGTTTAGCCATATTTTAAAATGCAATCATTCTAAAACCCCCAGACCACTGCTCAATCCCGCCATAAAAAAACAGCCTTTCGGCTGCTCTTCTCGTTTGGATGATTACTCAAAGGCGATGATCAACTGGTAATGAGGTTGACCGCCTTCGTGAATTTCAATGTCCTTATCGGGATATTTCTCGCGCACGCGGTCGCCCAGGTGGTTAACCTGCTGCTGGTTCAGCCCTTCGCCATAGAAGAAAGTGATACGTTCAACTTCCTCGAGATGTGCCTTCTCAAACAGCTCGTCAATGGCGCCTTCAATCGTCTCGTCTGAAGATACCAACTTTCCGTCATAGAGGGAAATCACCTGCCCCTTTTCCACGTGGACGCCATCAATCTCAACCGACCGGGTCGTAATAGTGATCTCGCCGGTGTGCACTTCGTTGATCGCCTCGAGCATGGACGCCTCATTTTCCTCGAGGGACTCGTCCGGAATCAGGCGCAGCATCGCCGAAAAGCCTTGAGGAGCATTTTTGGTCGGTATGATCGCGATTTTCTTAACGCTGACCTTGGCTGCGTTCTGGGCAGCCAGAATGATGTTTTTATTGTTTGGCAGAATGATGATCTGATCTGTCGGCAGGTTTTCAAAAGCAGCCACCAACTCTTTGACGCTCGGGTTCATGGTCTGTCCGCCTTGCACGATCGCGGCTACACCAAGGCTCGCAAAAATCCGCGAGAGACCATCGCCGGGAGAAACCGCCACAACCGCCACCTCACCAGGGTTCACCTGTGCCAGGCTTAGTCTTGTGTCTTCTTTAGCACGCCCATTCATCTGATCCTGAAGGTTCTCCATCATAATTTTCTTGACTGTTCCAAGCCCTTCGGTGTAGGCAATCGGATCATAACGTTTATCGAGAGCGGTATGGATGTGCATACGGTAGATGCCGTCGCCCTCACCCACCTGGATGCTGGTACCGATCTCGCTCAACCCGTTGTAGTAGTTTTCCAGCGTGAAGGTGCCATTGGGCGCGAAATCAATCACGACTTCATAATCCTGCCCCTCTTCAACGGTCTCCATCGCGTTGCTGAGATCAAGCTCTGCCAACGGACGTAAAACCGCGCCGGAAGCATCAAGCGACTGCCCCTGCAGCATGCGCAGCATACCTTCGAAGATGTAAAACAAACCCTGACCGCCAGAGTCCACCACGCCTGCCTGTTTGAGGATAGGCAGAAGTTCGGGTGTGTGTTTAACGCTGGCATCGCCGGCTTCGACGATCGAAAGCAGCATCTGGCTCAGGCTTGAATCGTCTTTCAAAGTTGTTTCGGCTGCGGTGGTCATATCCTTAATCACGGTTAGGATTGTCCCTTCAACCGGACGCACAACGCCTTTATATGCAGTATTTCGGGCTTCCTGCATGGCACGCATCAACAGACCGGTGTCCATCGTCTCGTAATGGTCGAGAGCGCGTGAAAAACCGCGCCAGATTTGCGAGAGGATTACGCCGCTGTTTCCCCTTGCCCCCATTAAAGCGCCCTGAGCAAAGTGGCGGCCTGTTTCGCCCACATTGGTGGAACGGTGTTGGTCCGCCTCAGTGAACGCCGCCTGCATGGTCAGAACCATGTTGGTCCCGGTATCGCCATCCGGCACCGGAAAAACGTTCAGAGAATTGACATATTGCTGGTTGGTAGTCAGCCAGAGCAAGCCAGCTTCAAAAAGTAACATAAGCCCTTCGCCATTGATGGGCGACTGCAACAGCCGGTGGCGGGCAGCCTCATCAGGCAGGGTTCGGGAAATATCATTCATTCAGCACCTGTGTTCACCTTTTAATCTGGGTTACTTATCCGTAATCCCCTAACATGAACATCCACACGCTTTACCGGGATACCCATGGTTTTTTCGACACTATATTTGACGCTTTCCACGACCGAATCCGCCACCGATTTGATACGCAGACCGTACTCGACGATCAGATTTATCTCGAGGCTGACGCCATCTTCTTCTGTCTCAACGAGGATACCAACATTGGCTTCCTTCTTGAAGAAGCGCGAAACCGTTTCAGCAGGATTCGCGGGCGCCAGGCTGATTACGCCGTAAGATTGCAAGGCAGCATTGCGGGCAACAGTTTTGATTGCCTGCGGGAGGATGAAGATGCTGCCCTGTTGGGTGTTTTGAGTTGTCATAAAAATCCTCTTTCTCCGCTAAAAATACTTGATTCTTTTTCCGTTCTCTGGTATTATAACCACTTGCGTGTGCAGTAACCAGTTCACACGCGGCTTGAAATTATAATGCATAAGAGGTAACAAGATGGCAAAGTGCAGTCAATGTGGAAAAACCACAACATTCGGTCATAATCGCAGTCACTCGCTGGTGGCAACACGGCGCAAATTCCTGCCTAATCTTCAGCGCGTTTCTGTGATGGAGAATGGCAAGTCCGTTCGTAAGGTCCTCTGCACTCGCTGCATCAAGACTTTGACCAAAAACTACAACTAGTTTGTTAACCC
>JAYFQB010000316.1:0-4166 GCA_034927385.1 Anaerolineaceae bacterium
CTGTTCGAAAAAGCCGCCCTGCCTGAAAGCACACGGGTGGAATACCTGCCCGGAAGTTACCTGAGCCTGTTGCCTCAGGCGGTCGACCCCCAGGCAACCCGAAGCGGCGGTGATCCTTCCCCTGTGGAAGACCTGCGTTCCTTTAAGATGGTGCTGCTGGTGAGTGATTCCGCTGAGAACATCCGCGGTTGGCTCGAGCAGATTGCCCCTTGGGTCGAACCGATAAAGTTTGCCGCAGTTACCACGCAGATGGAAGCCCCGACCCTTTCACCTTACTTTGATTCAGGTCAACTCATCGGCTATGCGTCCGGTACGGCTGATGGCACGCTTGGCACGCAAGTCGCGTTTAACTACCGCGCCTATCGGGTTGGCTTGCTGCTGATGCTTGTGATGCTTTTACTCGGGATAATCTCGAAAGTCGAAGCGGACGCGATTCGCAGGGAAATGGAGCGGTCCGAATGAGTCCATCCGACCTGGTTACCCTCATCCTCGGCGTTGCCCTTACGGTGATGGTTTTTAGCTATATCCTCGACGACCGACTCTTCTTTGGCATTGCCACGCACATTCTGATTGGCGTAAGCGCGGGTTTCCTGGCGCTGGTGGTCATCCAGAAGGTCATCCTGCCTTACTTGATTGAACCGCTCAAAGACATTACGGACCCGGCGTTTTTGCTCGCGCTGGTTCCCCTGGCGTTTTCGATTCTGTTGGCGTTGATGTTATACAGGCGGGGCACGCAGGCTGGCGCGATCCCATTGGCGTTTGTGGGGGGAGCTCTGGCGGCACTGGCTCTCGTTGGCGTAACGCGAGGAACCCTTGCGCCGCAGCTGCTGAGCATTCTCGGTCGGTTCGAACCGGGAAAACTGATGCATGAAACCCAACCTCAATGGTCGGCAATTCTTGAAGCCTTGATGATCCTCCTGGGGGTGGTTTCTGTGTTGTTTGTTTTCCACCACCGCGGGCAGTCCAGAGCGGGCGAAGTGGTTCGCCCTGTCTTTCTGGAAGGCATTGGCAGCGTCGGTCAGATTTTCATTGGGGTTACATTTGGCGCTCTGTTCGTGGGGCTGTTTAGCACGGCACTGATCGCGCTGATTGGCAGCCTCTCTGAGATTATTCGGTTTATCAGCCTGTGGTTTTAGAGGGTATCGTGCCAAAGACTTATCTCAGCCTCGACATCGGAAAAAGCCAGACGCAAGCCTGGCTGTTCGCGCAGCAGAAAGGCGCCTGGGCACTGCGCGGCAGAGCAAGCGTTCCGACTGTAATCGAAGGCGATGGCAGCCAGTTTAAACGCGGCATCCAGCAGCTTCTAAGCCAGATCCAACGCAAGGGCGAGGTGAACCTGCTCGACGACCGCGGTCAGCTAACAAGCCTCCGGAGGCTCGAAGACGCGCCGGCGGCGGTTGGGCTGAGCCTCTCGGCGGGCAAGCCGATCCGGACGGCATTAATCGGGCTTTCCGAAGCCTTCTCCATCGCCCCTCTTCGCCGCCTGGTCAGCCTGTTTAACTGCGAAGTGGTGCTTGAAGTGAACCTCCAGGAGAACCTGAACGAAACAACCCAGCTCGAAAGGCTTCTGACGAGTGATGTCGAGCTTTATATCATAGGCGGAGGAGCCAACGGTGGAGCTCAAAATGCGCTTAAGGCAGTCATCGAAAACCTGCGGTTGGTTTACCACCTTTTGCCGAGGGCAATCCGCCCTCAAATCGTCTTTTGCGGCAATCAGGACCTGGCAAAGTACGCCCAAAGCGAAATCGAAGCCGGGCTCGACATGCACTTCTCAAGCAATATCCAAATCAACCCCGGTCAGGAAGACCAATCGCTGGCATGGAAGGCAATGCTTGCAGCGTTTGAACGCCTGCGGATCCAGCAGATCCCCGGTCTGGGCGATCTGCTCAGCGATCTCAACGCCAGCGTGATTCCAAGCGATTATTCGGCTGGCAGGATTGTGCGGTTTCTGGAACGAAGCGGTGGAAATGGCAAAGGCGTGTTGTTGGTTCGCTCCGACGCGGATTCTGTCAGCGTGCTTGCTGCCAGGGACCAGAAGCTCATGAGCATCTGCCACCGGCTTGAGATAAACGATGCTTCTCTGGAAGCAGCTCGCGGACTTTCCAACCTGGTTACCGACCCAACGAGTTTCGCGACATACGTCCATAACCGTAGGTTATTCCCGGATTACATTCCCGCCACACTGGAAGACCTGAGCATTGAACATGCCTGGGAACGCGAGAGAATCCGCGAAGCGCTTGCCTCCCTGCAAGCGTTGGATCCTGATTTTGGTTACAACCTCAGCCAGGGTTTGGGCAACGCGTATGAACCGATCATCCTCTCACGAACCGGCACGCGGCTCTCTGCGCCGCACCAGGGGCTGATGATCGCGCTGGACAGCATCCTCCCGCATGGAATCACGACGTTCCTGCAGGATGAGCAGCAGCTTCTCACCGCCCTTGGCAGTCTCGCGCCCTTTGAGCCGCTTTTACCCGTGCAGGTGATGGATGGAGAGGTGTTCACCAATCTCGCGACCGTTATCAATGTGGACACTTCTGTCCCTGAGGGTCAGTTGGCTCTGCAGATTGAAGTGAACGAAGGCGAGAAAATGACGCGACTGTACCATAAGATCCAGACCGGCGAACTCAAGCGCATTGAGACACAGGGAAACGAGAAAACCGAGCTTTACCTCTCCCCTGAGGAAGAAAGTGATGTGGGCATGGGCATGCCCGGGCTCGGTGGATGGGTGACGGTTTTAAGATCCAAAGTTGGAGTCGTGGTGGACGGGCGCGGCAGACCTCTGAACCTACCCTCGGGGGAGGATTCGCGCGCGAAAACGCTGCACGACTGGCTCTGGGAACTGGGAGGATAGGCATGAAAAAAGTCATTATCCGATCGGGTCAGCCAGTATTCAGGCAGGTTCGCCTCCCGCAGCCAGGCACCGTTTTGGTGCGTACCGGGCAAAATGTGGAGGTGGGGGATGTCGTGGCGGAAGCTCTTATCCCTGAAAAATTTCAGGTCTTCGATGTTGTCAACCACCTTCGAATTCAACCAGGGCGGCTGGAACAGAGCCTGAAGCGGCTAAATGGGGAAGAGGTCAGAAAAGGCGATGTGATTGCCCAAAAAACCGGCATGATCACGCGAATTTTCAGGGCTTCACAGGACGGCAGGATCGTCTCGCTGCGTGAGGGTCGGGTGACGCTGGCAATGGGCGAACAAAAACTGCAGGTGAGGTCACCAATCTCTGGCACTGTTGTGGAGCTCATCCCAGGATTCGGCGCGGTGGTCGGGCTAACAGGAAGCCTCGTTCAAGGCGTTTGGAGCAATGGGCTGTCTGCTAGCGGCAGCTTTACTCTGCTGAATTTTGATTTTACCGACCCCCAACAAAGGGGGCGGCTGCCTGAGCTGGAGGGTAAGATCGTCTACTCTGGCGCGGTAATAACCCCGGAACGATTTCGCCTGCTCACGGCGAAAAATCCCGCCGGGATTGTTTTGCCATCCCTGGTTCCGTCCCTGGTTAGGGAAGCCCTCAGGTGTTCCACCGCTGTCATGAGCCTGAATGGGTTTGGCGACCAGGAGGCGGATCCTTCGAGCCTGGGGTTGATGGCTGCGATGCAGGACCATGAAATCTTTTTGCTTTCGGACGGCGCGGGTTTGTCTGCAGAGTTGATCATGCCTGGCGAAGGCGGGCAAAGCTCGGACCTGTTTGAGGAAGAAGGGAAATTAGGGGTAGGAAGTCTGGTGCGGCTGTTGGGTGAACCATATTTGGGGAACACCGCGAAAGTTTTGGAGCTGCCCGAAGAGATGGAGCGCTTTGCCAGTGGTCTCACGGCAAAAGTCGCGATCGTTGAACGCCAGGATGGCACGCTCATCCATGTGCCGGTTGCCAATCTCCTGCTGTTGGATAGTAGACCTACGGATTGATCGTCTCGAGAAAACGGGCGGAAACCCAGCCAACCACTCCGTTTGGCGCCGCCACCTGCTCCCACTCTATTCCCTCGATTGTTTCTTTGCTGCCAGTCAACTGTACAGTCTCACCGAAGTTCACATATGTTAGAGCCCGGGCTGATGTGGAAGGGGTTTCCCGCACGACCAGTCCGTTCGGGGCGGTTACCCGGGCGGAAATATAGTCCGAAACAACCGCGGTTGGCTCCGGAGTTGAAGTTTGGGCTGCTGTGGGGCTGGGG
>JAYFQB010000237.1:0-5419 GCA_034927385.1 Anaerolineaceae bacterium
GCCTGGCTTTACGGAGAAGGCATGAATGGCGTTTCGTCCGGCTATGGCGTCACCCCACAAGACATCCTGGCGGAGCCCCTCAACGACCTCGACGCGTCCGAAATCGGCGACCTAAGCCTGCCGCACATCAAAACCGGCACCTTCCTCTACATCCCGGGCGGAAGGGGTTCGATCCCTTCGTGGGTAAGCATTGTTACCGATCCAGGCACAGGCGCAGTACAACACGCGAATGTTTCTTACCTTGGCGCGTATGCATGTAATTCGACCTCCCGGCTCACCGGCACTGGAAATTTCCAACTGCCAAACAAAACAAGCGCCCTAAGTGGGTATGAGTACAACCCACCAGTACACAACGGGCTTGATTACGATGGAGTCACTGGTGATCCCATTTTTGCGACGGATAATGGCGTAGTCATCTACGCCGGTTGGTCGGACCGCGGTTATGGCAACGTTATCGTGATCGACCACGGAAACGGTTACCTTTCGCTTTATGCCCATTTGATGGATGGTGGGATCGCGGTTGGCTGCGGCGTGGCTGTTTACGGTGGAACGACCATCGGCTACATGGGCTCCACAGGCAATTCCACTGGTTCCCATCTACACTTTGAGCTGCGCTACAACGGCAGCCCGGTTAACCCCCACGGTTTTGGGCTGTAATTTAATCTGATCGCAACAAGGCTGGTCCCAGTGACCAGCCTTTGTGTTTAAAAAACTGGTATACTGCCAGTGGGAATGGTCTGTATGCGAAAAACCTTTTTTGCCCTCATTATCGCCCTGAGCTTGCTGCTTTCAGCTTGCGCCAAACCTGCCGCTCAGCCTCAAAATCTCCCCACCCCTGTCGCGCAAATCGAACGAGCCACAGAGATCCTTCCATCCCTCCCTTCGCAGGAAGCAGCAACATCCACACCCACAGCCGGTGAGTTGCCGCCCGCGCCAGAAAACCGGACAATTTACGACCTTGACGCAACCCTCGACTACGCGCAACACACTGTCAGCGTCGTCGAACGGATCACGTACACAAACCGAACCGACCAGGCAATGAACGAACTTTTGCTGCTGGTGCCGCCGCGTTATTTTGAGGGAGCATATTCGCAAGGCTCAATTAGCGGAGGTTTGATTGGCCAGTCGCGCGAGAACGGCATCCAGACCATGCTCAGCCTGGAACCCGCCCTGCAGCCCGGAGCTTCCACCCAGGTCCAGATCATCTTCACGCTGCTGCTCCCCAACCGTCAGGGTGTTTTTGGCTGGTCGGATATGCAGACCAACCTGGTGGATTGGTTTCCGATCATCCCCCCTTTCAATCATGCCACAGGCTGGCAGGTGAACGAGAGAGTGGTGGATGCTACCAACACCATCATTGGAGAGTATATTGCCGCGGAGTCTGCTGATTTCAATTTACAATTGCGCCAAACCGGTTCAGCCCAAAACCTGACCATCGCCGCAAGCAGCGCGGGGACAGCACAATCCGACTATATCAAATACAGCCTGCCCTTCGCCAGATCCTTTTCGCTTTCCATCAGTGACCGTTTTGTAAGCCAGGAAGAAACCTATCAGGGCGTTACAATCCGCACCTACGTCTTCCCCCAACACCGGGATGCCGGCCAAGCCATCATCGATATCGCGAAAAACGCTTTGGACCTGTTTTCCGACCTTTTCTACCCCTACCCGCGCGAAACGCTCAGCCTGGTGGCTGCGGATTTCCTGCACAATATGGAAACAGACGGCATGCTGTTGATCAGCAAGGGCGTAATCGACTTCTATCGTGATGCCCCGCTCAACAATCTGACCATCCTTGTCCCCCATGAGATTTCCCATCAATGGGTCTACAGCCTCGTGGGTAATGACCCTGCCAGAGAACCCTGGTTGGATGAGGCGATCGCCACGTACAGCGAGGCGCTATACTTTGAGCGTTTCCATCCCGACCATCTCAGTTGGTGGTGGGCAAACCGGGTGGAAGGGTTTAACCCCAGTGGGTGGGTCGATTCGACCACCAGCATTCCAGGCGGATACACCTATTACCGCGACGCGGTCTATCTTAACGGGGCGAAATTCCTTCAGAGCCTGCGGGAACTGGTTGGCGATGAAGCATTTTTTGCTGCCCTGAAGCAATATACTCTCGAAAATACATACAGAATCACCACGCAAGTTGATTTTTTTAGAGCAATTCGTGCCTATAGCGGCGCTGATCTCACCGTACCGCTGAGGAAGTACCTCGAAAACCCTCCGACTTTTTAGCTGTGTTCAACTAATCGGCTGAGATCATACTTGCAGAGTCGGAAACTGTGCTTGCCCGCACTCTCTGAGTTCCCCTAACCAACGCGCCCTGGTATGCGGCGATCCCTTCGACTGGGGTCCATCCTTCAAGGTTAAACGGAATCACGCTCCAGGCTGCCGGAATCCACTGTCCATTGTATTTACGCGCCAGGTGAACATGCGTGCCAGTGGCATTGCCGCCCTCGCAGGAAGGTCTTCCCACCCGATCACCTTGTTTCAACCGATCTCCAACCTTAACCCGTCCGTCTTCTGCGACATGCAAATACAGAATCACCCAGCCTGTGCGTTCGTCGCCGTCGCCATCCAAATCCAGCATAACCGTGCCGCTATCGGTCCGAGCCACCACGCCATCAGCAACAGCCAAGGCATACTGCTCGGTCTCCACACAACCCTGCGTCAGGCTTGGGGGAGCAAAATCGAGCGCAGCCCATGGTTTGCGTGTCCCCCATCCGGTGTGTGGTCCACCCGTATAGGACCACGTTGTGCCGTTTTCAAAGGGTAGGATGAACTGCGGCTGGGAAAGCAAACCAGGCAGGACGGTCAGGTCCCGCTGCCATGGATCGCCGAAAAGGTCCTTGAAGGTCTTCGCGAAACCGTCCGGTCCGATCGCCTTACGATACTCTTCACCCTTATATACCTGCGAAAAATAATATTGCAGCGCCACTGTGGCGGAGTTTTGCCAGGGATCGATGTTTTCAACCAACCCATCATCCAAAACGAGGGATGTTAATTCGCCTTTGAAATAGCGGTAAAAACCATCATTTAGCAAATCCGCGGCGTATGAGATTTGCAGCTCCACACTGCGGTGATTGTTATCAAAACCCAAAAACGTTGCTTCGAGGGTGCGATCTCGTTGAGGATTGCTGAGTGCTCCGGTTTGGTATTCCACCAATGCCAGCAGCAGCTTTGGGTTCAGGCTGTAGTTTTCAGCATAGTATTTGATTACCCCATTAACGTTGCGGTATTTCTCCTGGATAAACGCGCCGTAATTTTTGAACCAGCCGTTGGTCGAGTCCAAAAACACGCTCAAATCAAAATCCAGCAAGTCCGGACCGTAAACGAAAGCGGAATCCGGGATTATTTGGTAGCTTGGTCCCCAAAAAGGTTCGTAATAAACCGGCATCTTCATGGGAAAACCTGGCGGTAGCGTGGTGACATCCTTAGGAATTTCCGGGTTTGAAAACAAGATTTCGGAAGGGGTTGTGCCAAAGCGCAGCGAAAGCAGCTCGAGGTTGTCGCCGCTCTGGGCAACATAGTCCACCAATGTTCCAGGCTCATAGACGGGACGCTCGTTGTAAGGAGTGGAGGTTGGCGCGAGGGCTGTATCAGTTGGAGCTGTTTCGGAAATGATGTAGGTCGGACGTTGATGTGTGGTGCAGCTTGCGAGAGTTAACATCAGGAAAAACAGAGACAGCCGCCTGAGATAAGAATTACGATATTTTTTCATGGTTTAGCAACCGGTAAAGGTCCGTTTGTTACTATACCATAAACCCGCAAATGGCTCATTAATCCAGGGAGATATGAGAATTGCTCGCGCCGACTAAGCTGGCTTTCACCACCTGATCGCCTCGCACCAGCCATCCACTCAGCGATGCCGAACCAGCTTTTGCCGTCCACCCACTCATCACAAACGCGAGAGGACCGTCCGCCGGCACCCATTCGCCGTTATACTTGCGCGCGATATGCAGATGCGTCCCGGTGGAAATGCCTCCCTCGCAAGAGGGGTGCCCGATGTGGTCCCCGGCTTCAACCCAGGTGCCGACTTCCACGCGCTGATTGGTTGCAATGTGCATGTAAATAATATTCCAGCCAGTCTGCTCGTAGCCATCTCCGTCCATGTCCACCACCACCGCGCCGTTGGCTGAGCGCACCACCAAGCCGGGACCAGAAGCGTTCACCCACGACCAATTGGTGTTGCAACCTGGTTCGGAGGATGGCGGGCTAAAATCAAGCGCCGCCCGCACGTCCGCCGCGCCCCAGGCAGCATGAGGTCCAACCGTCATAGCCCAGGTAACACCTGACGAGAAGGGCAGAATAAGGTCAGGCTGCCGCACGTCGGGCGTGAATAACGGCTCAAATTCCACTGCTCGCAGCCAGGGATCGTCAAACATGTTCTGATATGTCCACCCGAATCCCTTTTCGCCGTAGAGAGTTTCAGCCCAGCCTGCGAAGTTTTGTTGTTTGGCGAAGAAGTGCATCAACCCAACTGTGCCACAGTTAAGCTGCGCCGAAAGCCGGACCTCGCCACCACCGCGGAACTCCAAAACCACCATCGTGCCTTCCCGCCAACCGTAGTAACCGGTTTCGATGATACCGGCAGCCGCCTCAAGTTGTTTGTAAAGGCCGATTTTGTCCTGGTCCAAAATCCCAAGCGGATAGGTTTTTTGTGCGCTTGTCTGAGGTCCGCCATACACCCAATCGCTCTGAAATTCCAGGAGTGCCAGCAGCAGGCGTGGGTTGATGGAAAATTCGCGGGCAACCTTCTCGATAATTGCGGCTCCACTCATGGAGCCATAACTGTAGACTGCTTCCTGGTAATTGGCGAGGTAACCGCCCGCCTGTTGAATAAACTCGTCCAAATCAAATCCGACTGTCGATGGGCTGTTGACCACTTCGCTGTCTGGAATGAGCTTTAAGGGCGAGGTGGTTTCATCAAGACGGTTGGGGATGAGCAGCAGCTGGCCCTCGGGGATGAAGCCATCAGCAGGTAATGGGTCCTGCGAGGTAATATCTTGAACCTCCACGCCAAAGCGAACCGCCAAAACGCCGAGGCTATCGCCGCTTTGGGCGTAGTAGAGCATTGGCGCGTTTTCGGCGTAAGTGATCACCTGTGCTTGGGTTGGAATTGTCTCCAAAGTCGGCTGCGGCTGAACAGGTTCTGGCACCGGCGTAGGTTCTTCCGTGATTACCAGAGGGAGTGTTGCGGTTGGTTCAAGCTCTTCTGCTTGCATGGTTTCAGTTGGGGATTGAGCACCGACCAGATTCACGCCCGCGAATAACGCCGGACCTTCCGGGGCGGGAGGAATCTGCGCGGGATCTGCCAGTTTTGGGAGTTCAGCCGAAGGGATAGCCTCGGGAGAGTTGGAAGAAAGGAATAGAAAAGCTCCGACCCCAGCCAGCATTATCGCGCCAAAAAGGGTCAGCC
>JAYFQB010000289.1:0-8504 GCA_034927385.1 Anaerolineaceae bacterium
AAACACGAGCCCCCGACCTACGGAGATTATGAGATATGTGACCGGTCGAGGCATGCCATCAACCCTACGAGAATCGTCAAACACGAAACTCCGTCCTACGGAGATTATGAGATATGTGACCGGTCGAGGCAAGCCATCGACCCTACGAGAATCGTCAAACACGAAACTCCGTCCTACGGAGATTATGAGATATGTGACCGGTCGAGGCAAGCCATCGACCCTACGAGAATCGTCATACACAAGCCCCCGCCCTTACGAGGATTTGCGTCTGTTTCCGGAGTAGGAATACCTTAATCGTTGAGGACCAAGCTCACTGGGCAGTGGTCGGAGCCCATGACATCATCGTGAATCTCAACCGCGGAAACGCGCGGCATCAACTCGGAGCTGACGAGAAAGTAGTCCAACCGCCAGCCAATATTTCGCGGTCGGGCGTTTGTCCGGTAATCCCACCAGGTATAGCCAACCGTGTCGGGGTAGAGCGCGCGATAGGCATCCACAAAATTGTGCTCAAGGTACTTGTCGATCCAGGCGCGTTCCTCGGGCAGGAAGCCCGTGTTTTTCTGGTTTGATTTCGGGTTGGCGAGGTCGATCTCGTTATGTGCGGTGTTAAAATCACCTGTGATAATCACGCGTTCGCCGTTGGCGTGGTGTTGGTCACAAAGTTCGAGCAGGCGGGCGTAGAAGCCGAGTTTGAAAGGGACTCGGTTGTTTTGCTGCCCACCATTGGGAAAATAGATAATGTAGAGGAAGAAGTCGGGGTACTGCAGGCGAAGCGTGCGCCCCTCGTGATCATATTCGTCCATATCGAGACCGGTATTGATGGAGATAGGCACAGGTTTATAGAGCGCCGCGGTGCCGCTGTAACCTGGACGGTCGGCTGAGTGCCAAACGCTCTGGTATTCGGGGTGTTCAAGAAGCAATTGGGGGACCTGTTCCGGTTTGGCTTTGATTTCCTGCATACCGAGGATATCAGGCTTGATTTCATCCAGCCATGCGAAACCATCCTTGTTAACAACCGCACGGATTCCGTTGACATTCCAGGTAGTGATTCTCATTCTTTCGCGCCCTTTCCAAGCTTATGGTAAACTAATGATTTGATTATGGCAGATTATACCAACCATCAACAGAGAATTTCAGCAAGACGTTTTCTGGTCACAGTGATTTTTCTGGCTGCTTGTCTGATTGCCCCAGGCGTCAGGCAAGCCTACGCGCAAGCAACCTACCCTACCTATATCGTGCAATCCGGCGACACGCTCTCGTGGATCGCACAGCGCTTCGATACCACGCTCGATGAGTTGATGAGCCTCAACAATATCCAGCCCGATAACGTTTTGCGTCCGGGGGACCGGTTGCAGATCCCAAGCTTGCAGGGAATGCAAGGGGTATTGACTACCGAATATGTGACCTTAGGTTCCAGCCTGACGAGCTTGAGCCGCCGAAGCCAGACGGACGCGGCGGTGCTCGTCAAAGCCAACCAATTGACGAGCCCTTCGGAGCTTTTCATCGGTCGGGAAATCATCATGACCACCCAGGAAAACGGGACAGCAATGACGACGATGTCCGCCATAAAGACGGGAGAGTCGTTTTTGGAAGCGAGCGTTTTGAGCGGCAGGAACACCTGGCTGCTCGCGCAGATCAACGGTCTCTCAAGCCCAAGCATGGGCATGCCGATGGACACCTACTACATGCCTTCAACCGAGGCAAACGGAAGCAACCTAGCCCTGCCTGGCATAAAGAGCATCGTCATCGACAACCTTCCACTCACCCAAGGCGGAACTTTTCTGATCAAAGTCGAAAGTGATCAGGAAGTGACAATCAAAGCAGATCTGGCTTCGATTCAACCGACTTTTGTGGAGGTTGGCGGGGTGCAAATGGCATACGGCGGGATCAACGCCCTGACCGAAACCGGTGTCTATCCACTGACCATGACGGTGACCTACCCCGATGGGGGTGAGTACCGTTTTGATCAACTGGTGATGATTAGTTCGGGTAATTACCCATCGGACGGAGTGTTGGAGGTGGACCCGGAAACGATCGGTACTGATGCCGAGAAAGAAGAAAACACCAGGTTCAATGCGGTTGTGTCGGCTGTGACACCTGTGCAGCAGTGGGAAGGTTTATGGTACTCCCCCGCGCAGGACGCCGATTGCATCATTTCCGAATTCGGCAGCCGACGCACCTACAACGACAACCCATCCCTCTATTACCACACAGGTCTTGACCTTGGCTACTGCAAGGGCACGGAAGTATACGCCCCGGCGGGCGGGACGGTAGTTGGGGTGTTTCCTAACCAGGTGGTGCGAGGCAATACCATCGTGATTGACCACGGTTTGGGCATCTACACCACGTATATGCACCTCAACGAAATCCTTATAAGCCAAGGTGAAAAGGTTGAATCTGGTCAGTTGATTGGGATTATCGGTACGACTGGTCGTTCGACCGGTCCGCATTTGCACTTTCAAGTGGATATCCAGGGCACGCCGGTCAATCCATTGACCTGGCTGCGCCGAGTATTTCCTTAAAAAACAAAAAGAGCAATTGCTTGCTCTTTTTGAATGCGCTGAGAGGGAGTTGAAACCTCACGCCTTGCGGCACGTGGCCCTCAACCACGCCTGTCTGCCAATTCCAGCACCAGCGCAAACGTGAGATTGAATTATACAGGTTCCGCGTTCTTTGTCAAGAACCCGGAGGCAGAATCTGAGGTGCAAGTTGAAGAAAACAATTGTAGTAGACGCGATGGGCAGTGATAACCGCCCCTACCCTGAAGTGGAAGCGGCAGTAATAGCCAGCAAGCAGTTCGGCATAAATGTGATCCTCGTTGGGGACGAGGCACAGCTCACCGCCGAGCTCAAAAAGCTAAACCAGGACCTTTCGGGCGTGCGCGTGGTACACGCGCCAGAGTGGCTCGAAATGAGCGACCACATCCAGGAAGCCCGCGTCAAGAAGCAGAACACGATGGTGGTTGGAATGCAATTGGTGAAGGATGGCGAAGCCCAGGCTTTCGTCACAGCCGGCAACACAGGCATGACAATGTACTTCGCGACCAAAATTTTTGGCTTGATTCCCGGCTTAATCCGTCCCTGCCTTGGCTCCACAATCCCGGTAAACGGCGGAAAAAGCGTATTGCTGGATATTGGCGCCAATGCGGACTGTAGACCGGAATTTTTGGTGCAATTTGCCCAGATGGGGGCAGTCTATTCCCACCTGATGCTCGGCGTAACCGAACCCCGCGTTGGGCTGATCGCCAACGGCGAAGAGGAAGGCAAAGGTAACGAACTCGTCAAGGCAACCCACCCGCTGATGAAGGAACAGATCCCCGGGTTCGTGGGCAACAGTGAAGGTCAAGAGCTTTTTGGCGGCGCGGTCGATGTGGCTGTTACGGACGGTTTCACTGGCAACGTGCTGCTAAAGTCTGTTGAGGCGGTCGCGAAATTGATGCTTGGAACGCTCAAACAAGAGCTTATGAAAAGCACACGCACCAAAATCGGCGCAATGCTGGCTAAGCCTGCCTTCAACAGCGTTCGCCAAATGCTGGACCCCGCGGAGATTGGCTCAGCACCTCTGCTGGGAATCAATGAACTCATATTTGTGGGTCATGGGCGATCGGACGCGAAAGCCATGGTTAGCGCGATAAGCCGTGCAGTACAGGCGATTGACACCAATTTATTGCCGGGTTTGAAGAATACTATCTCAAAAAACGGAGAATAATCATGAAACTGGTCAGAAACGAAAAACACATCAGCAGGAACAAACTCATCGGTAAAATTTTGACTTTTTCAAGCCTTGGCGTACTGGCGTTGGGGCTCTATTTTGCCTTCCAGAAAGATATGTCGCAGATACTCTATTCTTATGTCTGCCTTATCATTGGCTTCCTTCTGACCCAGATCGGTTTGACGTATGTAAATCGCTTCGGACGATCGCCGCGTTATGACGAAGTGATGGGCTCGGCTTTCGAGAAACTGCGGCACGAATATACCTACTACGTATACAGCACGCCGCTGCCAATGCTTCTGCTGGGTCCCTGCCGGATCTGGCTGCCAATCCCGATCAACGCCACCGGCGAAATCAGCTATCAAAACGGAAAATGGGTTCACAAAACAAAGAACCGCCTTCAGAAAATGATGGGTCAGGACAGCGTCGGCAAGCCCGAAAGAGAAGTTGCGGAAGCTGCGGCTGCCCTGAGCAAATATCTGATCGAAAAAGGCATTCCCGCCGAAATGCATCCGGAAATGAAACCGATTATGGTGGCGTTCCTGAAAGAAACCGAACTTGGGGATGTTGCAGCCGCGCCTTATTCTGTTGTCGAGCTGGAAGACCTGAAACGCTACATCCGCCGAATGGACAGAGAAGAGTGCACGGACCCAATCAGTCCAGAGATTGCCGCAAAACTACAAGATGCCCTATCAAACGGACTCACGTCAACCATGACCAGCGGAGCAGAGTAACAAACCTGCTTCATGCGTGGGGCTCCCCCATAGCATAACCATCTGATATTTAAAATAAGAACAGCGCGGAGTTCGCGCTGTTCTTTATCTTAATAATTTACTATTTTTCTTCGCCTTTGATCAGCCCGGCGAATCTTCTAAGTTGGTAAACCTCACGCGGGGTCAAATTGCGCCATTCACCAGACTTGAGCTTACCTAATTTCAGATTGGCTATGCGCACTCGTTTGATCTGCGAAACGGGCAGCCCGATCCGGGCACCCACCTTGCGAATCTGCCGCTTTTTGCCTTCGTGCATGATAATCCGCAGCCATGCCCCGTTGCTGTAGCTGCCCATAATTTCGACCTGCGCCGGCAGGGTGCGTGTGCCGTCCTCCAAAACAACCCCCCTCCGCCAGATTTCCATCTGTTCCTGGTCCGGGGTTTTGATCACGAAAACTTCATATTCCTTTTCGTGATGGTAGCGGGGATGCGTGAGCCGATTCGCCAATTCACCGTCATTGGTCATCAAAATCAAACCCTCGCTGTCCAGGTCAAGCCTGCCAACCGCAAAAAGCGGTTCAGAGATGCCGATCAAGTCATTGACCGTAGGTCTGGGGTGGGTTTCGTCGATGTCGGAGAGGTAACCTTTGGGCTTGTTCAGGGCGATATAAATCCGCTCGGCGGTTACTCTCAGCAATTTGCCGTCAACGCTGATGGAATCTTTGGACGTGTCGGCTTTATCACCGAGATGAATGACCTTTCCATTGACTTTCACCCGACCTGCTTCAATGAGTTTCTCGCAGGCACGTCGCGAGCCAATGCCCGCGAATGCCATGATTTTTTGCACGCGTTCTTCCATTAGTCTTTCAAAAGCCTCGTTTCTTCGGTTTCGGCAGAAGGTTTGGTCGTGAAGAGACCTTCCAGGTCCACCGCAGGGAGTTGATCAAGCGATTCAAGACCGAAATGTTGGAAAAACTCGTTGGTCACGCCATAAAGAATTGGGCGTCCAATAGCCTCGGAGCGTCCTAATTCCTCGATCAGCCCTTTTGAGAGCAAGCTCTTCACGACGCCATCGCTGTTTACCCCGCGGATTGAATCAATCTCGGGCCTCGTTGTTGGCTGCTTGTACGCCACAATCGCCAGCACCTCAAGCGACGCTTGCGTCAGGCGAGATGTAATCTCCAAACCAAGAAATTTCTCGATCTTCTCGGCATGTTCCGGGGCGGAAATCAACTGGCATTGGTTTTTGATCTTCTGAAGGCGCAGACCATGAAAGGAGGAAAGATGGTTGGATAATGCTTCCAACGATTTCTCCACTTCAACTTTCGAGACGTTTAACGCCTGGCTTAACTGATCTACCGAACTCAAACCCGGCGCGGCAAAAAGCAGCGCTTCGAGGGCTTGTGTGGTGGGGTTTAATAAATTGGTGTCAGGTTCAGGCATGCTATAATTCTCACTTGTTCAGGGTCATGATTATACTCGAAACCCTGCCAAAAACTGAAAGGGCACGTATGCTTATTTTACTAACTGGCGCGGCTGGTTTTTTGGGTTCGCATCTAACAGACCGACTACTCGCCGAAGGTCATCAGGTAATTGGTCTCGACAATTTCATAACCGGAGACCGGGCTAATCTCAAACACCTTGAGCATAATCCGAATTTCAGGCTCATCGAACAGGACGTCTCAAGCTATATCCTGGTGGATGAACCGCTTGATTACATTCTCCACTTTGCCTCACCCGCCAGCCCAAACCCCGCTTCACCCTTGGGTTACCCCAACCTGCCGATCCAGACCCTGAAAGCTGGCGCGCTTGGGACTTACAACAGTCTGGGAGTGGCGAAAGCCCACAAAGCCCGCTTTTTGCTGGCATCCACCAGCGAAGTCTACGGTGACCCAGCCGTTCATCCGCAAAGCGAGGATTACTGGGGGAACTGCGACCCAATCGGACCGAGGTCTGTCTACGACGAAGCCAAGCGTTTTGCCGAAGCCCTGACGATGGCATACCATAACGCTCA
The DNA here is from genome assembly GCA_034927385.1 of Anaerolineaceae bacterium. Classification (GTDB taxonomy): domain Bacteria; phylum Chloroflexota; class Anaerolineae; order Anaerolineales; family Anaerolineaceae; genus Mesolinea. The sequence continues at coordinate 6,439 of JAYFQB010000289.1, forward strand.
CGGGGTTCGAACTCACATTGTGCGTATCTTTAACACGTTTGGTCCCCGCATGCGGTTGGATGACGGTAGAGTTGTGCCAAATTTCATCCAGCAAGCCTTGCTTGGGAAACCTCTGACCATTTATGGCACAGGCGAACAAACGCGCAGTTTCTGCTATGTCAGCGACTTAATCGAGGGCATTTACCGCCTCATGATCACCGATGAATACATGCCGGTGAATATTGGCAATCCACTTGAAATCTCAATCCGAGACTTTGCTCTGATCATCAACGATCTCTGCAAGAACAAGAGCGGGATTATTGAACATTATTCCGACACCCTCGGAGATGATCCACAGCGCCGCCAGCCAGACATCACCCGCGCAAGAACAATCTTAGGCTGGCAGCCGCGCGTTGAAATACGCGATGGGCTAAACCTGACCATAGCATACATGCGCCATAAGCTCGGCCTTCCCGAGAGCCAGGAGGATTAGCGAGTGGGCATGCTGCGCGTGATCGGTGGAACCGCCAGAGGGTTAAGGCTAAAACATGTGCCCGGCGACACCACCCGACCCATCACCGACAAAGTGAAAGAAGCATTGTTCAACATCCTTTTGGGAGAAATTCCGGATGTTCGCATGCTGGACCTGTTCGGGGGAACCGGCGCGGTTGGGATCGAAGCCCTCAGCCATGGGGCAAAAGAAGTAACCTTTTTGGATACCAGCCGGCTGGCGGTAAACACCATCCGCGAGAACCTCGCCGCCACTCGCTTCACCGATAAAGCCCGCGTCTTCCAGGCAGACGCGTTTAGCTGGCTCTCCAGCCAATCCAACCCGATGTTTGACCTGATTTATGTCGCCCCGCCGCAATACAAAGGAATGTGGGAAAAAGCGATGGACCTGATCGACCAGAACCCGCTCCTGCTTGATGACGCGGGTCAGGTAATCGTACAAATCAACCCGTTGGAATGGGTCGAAAAAACCTACACGAACCTGGAAGTCTTTGATTCACGAAAATACGGGGACACCCTGCTGGTGTTTTTTGAAAAATCAACTGGTGAATGACATTACCAGTTGGCCTTTTTCGTCATAACGGTAAAACCCCCAGAAAGGACGCCCGCTTGCACGCTGGCGCATAACCAGCGGAAGCAGCGTGTAGAGATCCTCAACCAAATTCAGTTTCAACGCGTTTTGGAGGGAAAACCAGCTCAGTTTGCCTTCCGCCGATGCAACCAGATCTCCTGTCAGCCTCTTAGCCTTGAAAACAAAAAAGATTATTCCCCTATTCTGACCTGTGTCCACCACCACCTGACCGCAAAAAATAAACTTATGCGCGGAAAGTCCGCTTTCTTCGTACAGCTCACGTTTCGCCGCGCCAAGGATCGTCTCCCCCTGTTCAACGTGCCCCCCCACGCCATTCCATAACCCCGCCCAGATTTTCTTATCCAGTGCGCCTTCAAGCAGCAGAATCTGACCCGTATCTTTCACCGGAAATATTAAGACCCTGGGGATCAACGCGTAACGCAGATTGGAAACGCCTTGTGAATCAGCACTCATTCGCGTCCTCAAAAAGAGCCTGCGGGTTCACCGCAGGCTCTCGCATTCCTTAATTTTAGTGGAGGAACATCGGCAAGCCAAGAACATTCTTGACCTTGGGGCGATAGGCATCTTTGTCGTAATAGAGATCAACGTCCACATGCCGCTTGCCGCTGATGACCGTATCAACCGGCACCACCGAATAGTTTCCATCGGTAATCCCAACCAGATGACCGTAATTGTTCTTCATGGTGAGCTGCATTGCCAGAGCGCCATAGTTCATCGCAACCATGCGGTCAAGCATGTCGGCAGCTCCGCTCCGAACAAGATAGCCGAGTTTCTGGTACATGGTGTTGTAGCCCGTGAGCACCTTGATTTGATCCGCAAGCAACTCACCAATGCCGCCTAATTTGCGGTGACCATAAGCATCCGCCTCGCCCGATTCAACGATCTCGCCGCCATCCGTATGAGCACCCTCCGAGATAACGCACAACGAGTAATAGGACTTGCTGTTGCGCTTATCTGATGCCAACAATTCCGCAACTTCCTGCAT
>JAYFQB010000036.1:0-12206 GCA_034927385.1 Anaerolineaceae bacterium
GGGCTGGGCAAGTGATTTCATTGCCCGCTGCATGTGCTGGAAGCGTGCCGTATCCTGGATTAGGGTGTCGATTTGCGCGAGGAGCTGACTTTGCAGGTATTGGTCTTCGAGCAAAACCGCGGCTTCACGTTCCACAAGATAGTCGGCGTTGACTTTTTGGTAGCGCCACGCGTGTGGATATGGCACCAAAATGGCGGGCAGCCCGAAGAAGGGGTATTCTCCCAACACGGAAGCTCCAGCACGGGAAATCACGAGATCTGCCGCGGCGTAGGCTGCACCCATCTCATGAAGGTAGGGAAAAGCCTGGTAACTCTGGGGCAGGTTGGCGGTTGCGGTTTTTACGGTCTCCCAATCCAGGTGACCTGTCAGGTGCAGCACCTGATAGTGCTGAAGGAGCTGGTCAAGGTTGGCGATGACGGCTTTATTGATGGAGCGCGCGCCGCTGCTGCCGCCAGTGAACAAGATTACAGGTTTTTCGTCAGAAAAGCCAAAGTACGCGAGGGCTTCGGGTTTGGTCCATCTCATCAGGTCTTTACGCAAGGGATAGCCGGTCACTTCAACAATCTCCTTCCTGTTGAAAAACACGCGGGAAGCCTCCACACTCACCGTAATTTTGTCCGCGAAACGAGCCAGCGTCTTTAGAGCCAGCCCGGGTTCGATATCGGGCACAAAGAGCAGGGTTTTGATTTTCAGACCAGCCAAAGCCATCGGGATTGCCACATAGCCGCCCGTGAACATCATCACGTCGGGCTTGTAATCCTTCAGAATTTGGACTGACTGTCTGTACCCTTGCCATAATTTCACCAGATTTCCAGGCAATTGCCTGATGGAAATACCGTGGACTCCAGCCGCGCGGATGCCGCGAAACGGCAAGTTTGCCTTTGCGACAAGCTCAGCTTCCATGCCGCTTTCGCTGCCGACCCACAGAATGTCTGTGTCATCATTCAGTCTCTCCGTAACGGTCAGCGCCGGATACACTCCGCCGCCAGTCCCGCCTGCGCAAATCAACAGTCGCACTGGTATTACTCCTTTCCGAGGCAGCACCGCTCAGACCCTGGCGGGCAACATTCATTATGATGCCAACTGCAGCCAGCGAAGTCACCATGCTCGACCCGCCCGCGCTGATGAAGGGCAGGGCGTTTCCCGCAAATGGCAACAAGCCGACGATCACCCACACGTTGATCATGGCTTCAATCACGATCCAACCGGTCAGACCGAAAGCCAGTAGTGAACCAAGTTGGTCTGGGGCGTTTCGGGCAATTTTGAGCCCGCGCCAGATCAAGAGGGCATAGAGCCCGATTACCAGCATGGCGCCGACAATACCGGTTTCTTCCGCCAAAACCGCAAAAATGCTGTCAGTATGGGGGAGGGGCAGACCAGTGAATTTGGTGTTTGCCTTGCCAAGACCTACGCCAAAAACTCCGCCTTTAATGATTGCCTCGTAGGTGCGGCGGATATGGTAGGAACTTTCGGTCGGGTTTTCAAGCCCTGAAATGTACTGAGCGAAACGGATCTTCCCAGTCGGCATGACGTTGATCAGGAGGAAGAAACCCAAAACACCAACCAGCACGACAATCGCGATGTGTTTCCAGTCGCCGCCTGCCAGGAAGAGCAGCAGAATTCCCAACACCAATACCGTTAACCCCGCGCTGAGGTCTGGCTGGGCGAGAATGAGCGCCACCACGAAACCAGTCCCAAAAGAAAGCGGCAGAAGATAATTTTTGAAATCTTTCAGCATGTCTTTTTTGTTGGTGAGCCAGACAGAGATGTAAAGGATGGATACAAGTTTGGCGAATTCAGCCGGCTGAACCGATCCCTCCACCAGTGCGCGCGATGAGTTGTAGCGTACTTCCCGAATGACCAAAACCGCGAGCAGCATGAGAATGACTCCCAGCATCATCGGCACAACCCACCGTCGGAAGCGGTGGTAATCAAAGAAGCTCAAAACTGCAGCGCCGACTATGCCGAGCACCACCCAAAGCACCTGTCTCAGGAAGATGTAGTTTTCGCTGGCATAAGCCGACAATGAAACATCCCAACTGGCGGAGTACACCATCAGCAGACCGATCACCAAGAGGCTTGCGATGATTACCAGCAGCCCAACATCAAAGGATAAGGACTGCACATTGCCGCGGCGGTGGGGTTTTGGAGTGACTGCGTTGATCATAGTTGGTTCACCCATTCTCTGAATGCCTGACCTCGTTCCTCAAAGTCCTTGAACGCGTCGTAGCTCGTGCCGCCGGGCGAAAGCAAAACAACATCTCCTGCCTCTGCCTGGTTATGGGCTGTTTTGATGGCTTCTTGCAGCGTGGCGCAGCGGACGACCGATCGCATCGCCTGACCGGGTTTTTTGGGTCCGATGGCTTCGGCGATCAGGTCGCCGGCTTCGCCGAAGATGACCACGCGCGAGACGCGTCTGCGGATTAGCTGCGCGAGCTTGTCCCAGGGGAGGTTTTTATCCCGTCCGCCGAGCAAGAGGACAATCGGCTCATCGAAGGAGTTGATCGCGGCGATAGTGCGTTCGGGGGCGGTCGCGATCGAGTCGTCGTACCAACGAACGCCGTTGAGGTCTCTGACCAGCTCCAGCCGGTGGGGAACACCGTCAAAGGTTTCGACAGCGAGTTGAATACCGGGAAGGCTGATCGTCGCGCCAGCCGCAATCGCGCAGGCTGCGAGGACGTTATAGAGGTTGTGCTCTCCGCGGAGGTTGATCCAGTCGATCGGGAGCATTTTGAGTTTATCTTTGCCGATTTGCAGCATGATCTGATTGTTTTCGATGAAGGTGCCGTTTTCGCGGCGACCTGGAGCTTTCATGCCGAAACTGATGACATCTGTACGAGCCTGGTCGAGCAAATCCCACGAACCCTGGTCGTCACGGTTCAAAATTGCCACATCACCCTGGTGCTGGAAGCGCAAGATGCGCGATTTTGCTTCTATGTAGGCTTGCATGGAGCCGTGGCGGTCGAGGTGGTTGGGGGTGATGTTCAAGACCGCCGCCACCTGGGGCGAGGTGGACATGAGTTCGAGTTGGAAGCTCGAAAGCTCCATCACCGCCAGATCGTCCTCGTCCATTTTGTCGAGGTCTTCGATCAGTGGGTTGCCGATATTTCCGCCAACCCAGGCGCGGTGCTTGCTGTTCTTTACTTCGAAGTGCTTTTGAGCCATCAATCCAACCAAGGCGGTTGTGGTGCTCTTGCCGGCAGAACCAGTGATGCCGATCACTGGCGCCGGGCATTCCTCAAGAAAAATCTGGGAATCATTGCTGAGCTGTACTCCCTGGTTTCGCGCGGCTGTCAGGAAGGGGATGGTCAGAGGAACGCCGCCAGAAACGCAGACAACGTCCGCGCCTTCCAGCAGGCTTTCGGGATGACCGCCAAAGGCGAACTCAACCGGCAAATCAGCCAGGGAGGCATTTGCGAAGGCGAGCTCCGCGGCGGGTCGGTTATCCGTCAGGATGACCTGGGCGCCTCTATTCAAGAGGAAACGCGAAATAGCCAAACCCTGACGGGCGGCTCCGATAACGATTACTTTTTTTCCTACATAATTTGTTTTCATTAGCTTATAAATGCCAGGCTAAGCCCCAGCATGGCGCCAATCAGCTCAATCAGCCAAAAGCGCATCACGATCTGGTTCTCATCCCAACCGATCATCTCGAAATGATGGTGGATTGGGGTCTTTTTGAAAATCCGTTTTCCTCCAGTTGCTTTAAAGTAGAGCACCTGGATGATTACACTCAATACTTCCGCGGTCGGAATGATCGCGATCAGAGGCAGGAACAGCCAGCGTCCGGTCATCAGGGCGATCACCGCAAGAGTGGCTCCTAAAGCCTGGGAACCGGTATCGCCCATGTAGAGCGCGGCTGGTTTGCCGTTGAACCACAAAAAACCAGCCAAAGCGCCAATGATGCAGAAGCAGAACCTGCCGAGGTAAACCTGACCTTGCACGAGGGCGATGATGCCGTATCCGCCAAAGGCGGCGATTGAAATCATGCCGGCAAGCCCGTCGATTCCATCGGTGAGGTTGATGGCGTTTGAATAGGCAACGATGAAGAAGGCGGCTACCACAAGATAAAACCAGCCCAGGTTAATCGGAGCCAGGGCGGTGGGCCAGAGAAGGTGGGGGACCACTAGGATCTCCTTGAGGGCGTAGGCTATCACGAGCGCCACAATGCACTGCAGCAGGAATTTCGTCCTGCCCCGCATGCCGAGCCCGCGCCTTGGACCGCGGATGCCTTCCCAGTCATCAATCGCGCCGATCAACGCGAAACCCCACATGGCAGCCAACGGCACCAAAATGGAGGAGCCAATCAACTGGGAGCCGAAAAGGGAAACCGCGTTCAGGATGACCGTCAACAACGTGACTGGAAGCAGGAACATGAAACCGCCCATGGTGGGGGTGTTCATCTTCGCCATGTGTGAAGCTGGCACATCGATGCGGATGATCTTGCCGATGTTCAGCTTCCGGAGCAAACGGATAAACGGGCTGCCCCAGATGACGGTTAGCAGAAAGCTGATGCTGCTGATAGCGATTGCAAGCGCGGAGCCTCGCATTAGGATATATCCTCCAATGCTGTAATGATTTTTTCCATGTGCATGCTGTGCGAACCTTTGACCAAGGCAATATCCCCGGATTTCAGGTTTTCTCGCAAGTAGTCGGTTGCCCCGATGGAGTCGCTGAACCAATGAATATTTCCGGCTGGAAAGCCGTTTTCCAAAGCGGCATCGCGCGTTATCAAGCTGCGTGTGCCAACGAGCACGATCTCGTCCGCTACTTCGGAGGCACGCATGCCGATTTTATTGTGACCGGCTTCTTCGTATCTGCCGAGCTCAAGCATATCTCCCAAAACCGCCACTTTGCGGCCTGTGAGGTCGTCCAGAAGGTTCAAGGCAGCCATGGTTGAGTCTGGGGAGGCGTTGTAGGTGTCGTCGATCAGGAGGGCGCCGGTTTTTGTCCGTGTAGTCACGATGCGCAATTCTACGCGGTTATCCTTGAAACCGTCAAAGATGGAATCCCAGCCCATGCCCAGGTTTAGCGCCACCGCGGCTGCCCGCAGCATTGTGTAGACAGAGTGGCGTCCAATCAGCGGCGCGGTAAAATAGAGGCTCTCATCGCGCAAGTGCATGCGGCAGCGAATGCCTTCCAGCCCACGGCTTTCAATTTCGTCCGCCCAAAGGTCAGCCTGTGGGTCCAGCCCATAATAAAAAACCCGAGCCTGGGTGAGGTCCGCCATATCTTTTACAAAGGGGTCATCGTAATTGAGGATCGCCAGCCCCAAGGGTGAGGCGGGCAAGGATTCGACCAATTCGGCTTTCCCCTGGGCGATCGCTTCGATTGTTCCAGCGCGTTCCGCATGGACCGTTCCGATGTTGGTTACAATCCCAACCTGGGGTTGGGCGATGTCGCAGAGGAGTTTGATTTCACCTGCCACATAGAAACCCATTTCGAGCACTGCCACTTTGTGTTTCTCCGTCAGAGAGAGCAGCGTTAGGGGCAAACCAATTTCGTTGTTCATGTTGCCCTGGTTTTTCAGGGTTTTGAGGTGATTCGAGAGGATCGAGGCGGTAAGTTCCTTGGTGGAAGATTTTCCGACGCTGCCCGTTATGCCTATTACAACCAGGTTATGCTGCCTGCGCCAATACTTAGCCAGCGTTTGCAGGGCTTGAAGCGCGTTGGCAGTTTGGAGGCTGAAGGGGGTGCTCGCCGGGAGCTCGAAACGCGGTTGGTTCAGGTCCACAACCGGGTAGCGGCTTTCGATGGCGTGGTCGATTAAAGCCAAAACAGCCCCATTTGCGAAAGCCTGGTCTACATACTGATGCCCGTCCGTGTTTTCACCGCTTAATGCCACAAAAAGCCCCTTTTCGAAGGCACATCGCGAATCAATGCATCCTCCGGAAATTTCGAAGTCCTGCCGGACCTGATATTCAGCAGAGGGAGCGAGGGCTTTTAGAACATGGCTCAAAGTCAACATTGTTCTTACTCCGATAACGCGAGCCTGTAATCGACAGGCTTTTCAACATGGCGGACAATGTCTGGGGGGATGTTCATCAGAACAACCAGATCCGACACCACGTCCGAGAAGACAGGCGCGGCTACTTCGGAACCCCAGATGGAAATTTCAGGTTTTTCCAACCAAACATAAACCAGGAATTTTGGATCTTCAGCCGGTCCCCAGCCAACGAAGGAAGTGTTGGTGGTGCTGCTGGTGTAGCCCAGGGGTGTGGCGATTTCACCTGTGCCGGTTTTGCCTGCAACGGTGTACCCTTCGACCAGGGCATTAGAAGCTTCGTTTTCGAGTGAGTTCACTAACATGGAGGTCAACGTTTGGGCAGTGTTTGCTGAGATTGGCGTGCCGAGCACAACTGGATCAATATTGTACTGCTTTCCGTCAATGACCATCGCCTTGACCACATGGGGAGCCATCATCTTTCCGTCGTTGGCGACGGCGCCAATCGCTGTGACCATCTGGATTGGGGTGACGGAAATACCCTGCCCAAACGAGTTGGTGGCAAGGTCAACTTCGTACCAGAGTCCGTCGCCGGGCAGTTTGAGGGGCCAATGACTTTCGCCGCCGAGGTCGATGCCTGTATTGCGGTCAAAACCGAACGATTTCAGATAGGAGTAAAAAGTGTCCGGTCCAAGCTGCATTCCGATCCAGGCAAGGCAGACGTTTAGCGAGTGCTGCATGCAGCCGGTCATGTCCACCTCACCCCAACCGCCCATATTCCAGTTGTAGATGGTAGCCCCGCCGACAGTGATTGCGCCGGTGTCGGTGAACAGGGTTTCGGGGGTAACCACACCCGAGTCTAACCCCGCAGCCATGGTGATGACCTTGAAAACGGAGCCGGGTTCATAAGTGCTGCTGATGGCGGCGTTGTATGGTGTGGAATCAGGGAATATCGAGGAATAGTCCCAGTATTCATTTGGGTCCAGGCGAGGGGTGGTTGCCATCGAGATGATCTCACCTGTCTCAGGGTCGTAGACGATGATGGTTCCTTTTTCAGCGCCGGACCATTCGATTGCTTCATCCAGTTTTTTCTCGGTCATTGCCTGGATTTCGCGGTTGATAGTTAGTTGGACGGTGACCCCGGGCTCCACTTCGTCAATGGAGGTCAGGAGGTTCGGGTCAATCGCCGAATAAACCACTTTGGGCTCGCCAGCCATCATCTTATCGTAAGATTCTTCCACGCCAAAATAACCGATGCCGTCGGTCCGGTCCAGAAAGCTGTAAAAGCCCAGGATGTTAGAGGCGAGGGTGCCTTCGGGGTAACTGCGTTTGTTGTTTGCGGTCCAAACCAGCCCCACGAGATTAGGGCGCACTTCGCCGCGCTTGACACTACGCGAAAGGTAATCTTCCTTCATTGCTTCGAACTGGACGATTTTATCTTTGCTGACAAAACCATCCAACACGAGATAGCCATATGTCTTTTTTGCATAGTCCAGAACTGTGGTGTAATCAAGCCCGAGAACACTCGAAACCGCCGAAGCAATTGTTTCTGGTTGAGTGATCGAGGGCAAATCCAGCCCAACTTCATAGATTACTTCGTTTCCAGCCAGCAGGCGACCTTCAGAGTCGTAGATGCTGCCGCGTTCAGGGTAGATCGTGCGGTTGATGCCCTGGTAAGCTTCGCTGTCTGCCATGATCTGCTTCGCGCCTTCGATGTTTTGGATGCGAATGAGCTGGAAGCCAGCCACACCGGCAAAGAGACTCACAATGATGCAAATCAGGACGTAACGATTCCAATTTGTGGTTTTCATTGACCCACCTCTGTTGGAACCGGCGCGATCTCCGTGGGGTTGCTTTCGCTTGACTCAGCGGGAAGGCTCGGCTCGATAAAAACTTTTAACCGCAGCCAATCCCATAAGGACGCGGTAAATTCCGGCAGCAGCACGGGCGTGCTGATTTCTTCGACTGAAGGGGGCGGGGCGAGCTTTGGCTCGGAAGGGGGCACGTATCCGGGCACCTCAATATACATGGCTTCGAGGGGATTCAGAAGGCTCATGTTCAGATCTTCGGCACGCTCGCTTAGTGATCTAGCGGAAGACAATTCGGCGTACTGGGTCCGGAGGTCGTTGATTTCCATTTCCAGGGCGGTGATATCCGATTCCAGGCTTTGAATATGCCTGCCTGTAACGGCGGCACGACCGCTGATCATCAGGTAAACACCCGCCACAACCGCGATTCCAACCAGGATGAGCAGAAAAATGCCAATCCATTGGAGCTGTGTGCGCCAGGGGGCTTGTTTATAGGCTTGTAAGAGATTCTTTTTCATAGCCTTTTCCATGCAGATTCCGTGCCATTCCTCTATATTTTCTCTACCGCACGCAGTTTCGCGCTGCGAGACCGCGGATTGCTTTCGACCTCTTCCTCCGCCGCGGTGATCGGTTTTGAGGTTAAGATCCGGACGCTTGCCTTATGCCCGCAGGTGCAGACCGGCTGTTCAGGTGGGCAGATGCAGTCGATGCTTTCCCGCTTGAAAGCATGCTTCACCAATCTGTCTTCCAGGGAGTGAAAACTGATCACTACCAGGCGTCCGTTAGGGTGTAAAAGTTCGATCAGGCTTGGAATCGCCTGTTCAACGGTCTTAAGTTCATTGTTGACCGCAATTCGTAATGCTTGAAAGGTTCTGGTCGCCGGGTCTTGCTTTTCTTTGGTTCTGCCAAGCGCGCCTCTAACGACCTCTGCTAAATCCCCGGTTGTGTAAAGTGGTCTGGCTCTAAGAATTGCTCGGGCGATGCGCCTTGAGTAACGTTCCTCCCCATAGCGCCAAATGATGTCTGCCAGGTCTGTTTCATCCAGCGTGTTCACCAGATCGGCGGCTGTTTGACCGTGTGTAGGGTCAAAGCGCATATCCAGCAGACCATCAAGCCTGAAGGAAAAGCCGCGTTCGTTCTGGTCAAGCTGCATGGAGGACACACCCAGGTCCATCACGATCCCATCAACGCCCTGCCAACCGAGTTGGCGAAGGATTTCGGCGCTTTGCAAATAGGAGGCATGAGCCACATTTGCACGGCTGCCGAAGGGAGCCAAACGCTGCCTGGTGAGTTCTATCGCCTGGGGGTCAAGGTCCAGTGCCAGCAGTTCTCCGGAGGGAGAGATTGCAGACAGGATGCCTTCAGAATGACCACCAGCTCCGGCGGTGCAATCCAGGTAACGCTTCGGGCTTGAGGGAGCCAGATATTGAATTGTTTCTTTGTAAAGTACCGGGCGGTGCGGGAAGGTGGCTTCGCTCACCGCTTACCTCAATTTCCTCTGGTGTTGATGCTGAACATTGCCCAACGTTCAGCGTTGGCTTTCGGGTCGCCATTTACGTTTTCTTCCGCGTCAAGCCGCTCGGGAGCCCAGATCTCAAAGCTGTCTCCAACGCCAATGATGACCACTTTTTCCTCAATTCCGGCAAACTTCCGCAGGTGTGTCGGAATGAGGATACGACCAACAGTGTCATAAGTAAGTTCAGCCGAACCGCCCAGGATCTCGCGGCGCATAGAGCGGACCAGGGGATCAGTGATGGACTGGCTGTTGATTGAGTCAGCGATGATGTCGAACTTGTCTTTGGAATAAGCCATCAGGTAACCGTCAAGCCCTTTGGTCACGCAGACAAGATCGCCGATGGTTTGTTCCCGATAATTGGAGGGGACAGTCATCCGACCTTTCTTGTCAATATTGTGCTCAAACCTTCCGTAAAACATTTGTTCTAATCTCCCTTTAATTGCCGAAGCGCCGGTATTCCAGCGCTTCTTTTCAATTTTGTGACACTTTCTGACACTTTATGACAATCTTTCACACATTATAGACCTATCGCCTTCAGAATGCAAGTATTTGGGCACACAATTTGCATGTAAACAAGGTTTTTTTGTCTTTTTCGGGGGTCAGATTGTGATGCTGATTCCCTCTGCGCGTAGCCACTTAAGAATATTGATTTCTGATGTCAAATTTACGCTTGCGGATTGGACAAATAGCGGTGGGTTGGATCGGATAGCACAAGGGTTTGTATAAGGTATTAAAATTCGTTTTCAGTTAATGGGTTTTTTTGGGAAAAAATGATGCCATCCTGGCGTATGAATCCCTGGTGGGTGTCGCAAAGATGAGTGATCGGGCTGGGGGAGTGGAGAACGGAAAACACAGGTTTGTATTTTGAATTTTCAGTATGCCCAAGAGCTATGGAATCAGCCGTCTTGCAGGGTGCCTGGCTCTTGCTGTGAATCCAGCCTGGGGCGATGGTTGTCGGATGGAGCGATTGCGGGTTCTCTGGTCACGAAAACCATTTTTTCGCGGGAATTGCCGGAGTGGGAGGCAGAACCCGATCCGAAGGGAAACGGGTTCTGATTTGCATTATAATCACGTAGTATGAGCACGCTGGGCATACTTAATGACCGCTACCAACTCGAACAAACGCTGGGCACCGGCGGGATGGCTATTGTTTACAAAGCCAAAGACCTGATGCTCGAGCGTTATGTTGCGGTTAAAGCATTGCGAGAGGATTTTTCCCAGGATGTGGCTTTTCGCGAACGCTTCCGGCAGGAAGCCAAGGCAGCCGCCAACCTCTCCCATCCAAACATCGTCACAGTTCACGATTTTGGTCTGGACCAGAAACATCTGTTCATCGTGATGGAATACATGCCCGGCACCGACCTGAAGACGCTCATCAAGCAAAAAGAGCGATTCAGCGTCAATGAAACCCTGGAACTGATGGTCCAGGCATGCGGCGGTGTGGGGTACGCGCATCGGGCGGGACTGGTGCACTGCGACATCAAGCCGCATAACATGCTCGTTACGCCGGAGAGCCGCCTTAAAGTGACCGATTTTGGCATCGCGCGGGCTTTATCCACGATTTCTCCCGACGAACGCAGCGAGGTAGTCTGGGGTTCACCGCATTATTTCTCGCCTGAGCAAGCCAGCGGGCTGCCGCCTTCCCCCGCATCGGACGTTTATTCCCTGGGCGTTATACTTTACGAAATGCTGGCTGGCCGACTACCATTTATTGCCTCGGATTCCAGCGAACTTGCGCGTATGCATCGCGAGGATCAACCTGTCGCGCCACGCTATTACAACACCAGCATCCCCGCGAGGTTGGAAGAGATTATCCTGAAAGTGCTTTCCAAGGAACCTTCAGCCCGCTACCGAACAGCCGACCAGCTCGGAAGGCTGTTGATGGGGATGTATGAATCCGAGCGAGCGGTTTCGTTTCCGAACGAAAACCTGCAACAGCTGCCCAAAATGGAACAGGTCAAGCCGACCCCGCTGCCAACGCAAGAAGCTCAGCCGATGACCCCGATCCCATATTCGGAGAGGGTGACCCTTCAGCCAGAGCCGGTTCGCAACCCGATCACCGAGTCTACTCCCGTCCAAACCAGCTATCCCCCAGTGGAATACGGGCAAACGGAACCGGATTACCAGGAAAGACCCCCAATCGACTGGCGGACGTGGTCGTTGGGCTTGATGGCGGCTGTTTTGCTATTGGGTTTGATCCCATTCTGGTTTTATGTTTATTTGATTCTCAAACCCTGACACGAGGTGACATGACTGCCCTGATCTCCCCCTCCATTCTTTCCGCCGACCTTACAAGGCTTGGCGCGGAGCTGCAAGCCTGTGAGGCAGCTGGCGCGGATGCTATTCATATCGACGTCATGGACGGCAGGTTTGTCCCGAATATCACCTGTGGTCCGGATATTGTCGCGGCATGTAAGCGAGCGACCTCACTGCCACTGGATGTCCATTTGATGATATTGGAGCCCGAAAAACACCTTAAGACTTTCGCGGATGCTGGCGCGGATTATCTGACCGTGCACTACGAAACCTGCCCGCACATCCACCGAACGATTCAGACCATCCGCGAACTTGGCGTCAAACCCGGGCTCACGTTTAACCCCGGCACGCCTGTGGAGCCGCTTGAACTGCTTGCGGAGATGGTTGAGATGGGGCTTATTATGTCGGTAAACCCCGGCTTTGGCGGGCAGAGCTACATCCCGCAGTCGATCGGAAAGATTCGCCGAACGCGTGAGATCCTCGACAAGCATGCCTCAAAGGCGATTATCCAGGTCGATGGCGGCATCACCGCGGCGACCATCAGGGCGAATTACGAAGCCGGCGCGCGCAACTTTGTTGCAGGAACTGCCGTTTTCAAGCATCCTGAGGGTGTTTCTGGCGGGATTCGCGCGCTGCATGAGGCGTTGGTTTAAATCAAAAAAGCCGCAAACGCGACTTTTTG
>JAYFQB010000089.1:0-14032 GCA_034927385.1 Anaerolineaceae bacterium
CCACCCTGCCTGGGGATATGTTGCCGCGGATTACGGGCTACAGATGCTGGCTGTTGAAATCGGCGGCAACGAACCCGCCCCGGAAACCCTCTCGAGGATCATCGGGTTAGCCAGGCAGTATGGCGTTAACACGTTGGTAATCGAGAAAGGCAGCAACGCCAGGCTTGCCGCTTCCATCACCGAGCAGGCTGGAATCCAATATGTCGTTGAGTGGGACCCCATGGCTTACGACTGGCAAGCTTCGATGCGGATAATTGCCGAAACACTAAACCGGGCTTTGAATTAGGAGCAACTTTGACAGGTCAAGCAGTAATTGAATTGGAAGATGTTTGGGCGGGATACGAAAGCGACCGCGTTTTAGAAGCGGTTAACTTCCGGATGGAAGCGGGCGATTATGTTGGGCTGATTGGACCCAACGGCGGAGGGAAAACTACGCTGATCAAAGTCATCCTTGGGCTGATCAAGCCAGAACGCGGCGTGGTTCGTGTGATGGGTGTCAGCCCCGAAAAGGGACGCCATTTCATCGGTTACGTTCCTCAAATCCAGCAAACTGACAAAGAATTTCCCATTAAGGTTTGGGACGTGGTGAGTATGGGCAGACTAAAAACCAACCCCCTCAGCAACCTCTTTCTGTCCGAAACGGACAAAGCCGTGATCGAGCGTTCCCTCAGACAGATGGACATTCTGGACCTGGCGAAGCGCTCCATCAACGAGCTTTCCGGCGGGCAGCGCCAACGGGTCACCATAGCGCGGGCTCTGGCAACAGAACCCAAAATCCTCCTGTTGGACGAACCCACCTCAAGTGTAGATTCCCGCTCCAGTTCGCAAATGTATGACCTCCTGGCGGAGCTGAACCGAACCATTTCCATTCTGCTTATCTCCCACGACCTGACCGCGATTTCAACCTATGTCAAAACTATTGGCTGTGTTAACCGGCGCCTGGTTTACAACGGTCAAAAGGAAATTACCAACGAGATGCTGAGCAGTGCCTACGAATGCCCGGTGGACCTGGTGGCGCACGGCATGCCGCATCGCGTTTTGCCGCCCCATCAGGAAGGTGATGACCATGATTAACCAAATCCAAATCATGTTTTCTTACGACTTTATGCGCAACGCGCTCTACGCAAGCCTCTTGGTTGGTGTGGCATGCGGATTGATTGGCACGTTGGTCGTCCTTAATCGGATTGTCTTCCTGGGCGGTGGAATCGCCCACGCTGCTTACGGCGGAATCGGGCTGGCGTATTACTTTGGGCAAGACCCAATGCTCGGGGCAATCCTCTTCAGCATTCTTTCGGCGCTTGGCATGGGTCTGGTGCATTTGCGCACAAAAGCCCGCTCAGACACGCTCATCGGGGTTATGTGGTCAATCGGTATGGCAATCGGGATCATCTTTGTCAGCCTGACACCCGGCTTCAAGGCAGACTTGATGAGCTATTTGTTCGGCAGCCTGTTGGCAGTTTCCGGCGCGGACTTGAGGCTGATGGCTGTGGTGGTGCTGTTGGTGATTGCTTTTGTCGTGCTCCTATACCGGAGCCTGCAAGCAATCTCCTTTGATGAGACCTTCTCCACGGTGCGGAACCTGCCTGTGGCTGTCTTATACCTCGTGATGCTGGTCATGATCGGTTTAACTGTCGTTGTGGCAATGCGTGTAGTCGGTCTGATCATGGTAATCGCGATGCTGACCATCCCCCCGGCTACTGCCAACCTGTTTCTAAAAGACATGAAGGGCATGATGCTGCTCTCGATTGGGCTCGGTTGGCTATTCTCGACCATTGGTCTGATTGTGTCTTTTGCCCTGAACCTTCAGGCAGGCTCGGTGATCATCCTGGTGGCTTCCCTGAGCTATCTGCTCGCGGCAGGCGTAAAAAAGCTCATCGTCCACCTAAAACCGTAGCTAAAAAGAATCGCCCCCCGTAATCAGAATAACTTTTTGCTTATTAACGTGTTTTTAATAATAAAGAGTACAATTCATTACAGACATGGGACTTAAGGCTTTTCTTGAGGATTCGGCAGCAATAAAGACCGGACTATGGCTCGGTAAACACGTCAGCCTGTCTCGGTTGGATCGGCTTGCCTACGGCATAGGCTCTATTCTGGCATCCCGCGGGAATAGCCCGATGGTTCGCAACATCATGGCAAACCAATATGTGGTGTCCGGAGAGACCCTCAGCAACCCCCAACTCCAGCAACAGACCCGTGAAACTGTTCGGAATGTAGTCCGTTCGCTTGCGGAATATTTTTACTACTATCAGCATCCAGAAGAGGGGAAAAAGGTGATTGTCCTCTCACCCTCAGCAGAAGAAGCCCTTCGCGACATTGTCGAACGAAAGACCCCAACCATATTGTTAGGTCCCCATCTGGGGAATTTTGATCTGTTTGGCATGTCGCTTACCTGGCTGGGAGTGAAACCCTTTGTGCTTTCCTATCCAAACCCCAACAATGCCTACAAAGCGCAAAACCGCATCCGCGAAGCCGTGGGAATGAGCATGAACCCGATTTCATTTTCGTCTTTTCGCGAGGCAAAAAAAGCCCTTAATGATGGGTATTGTGTGATTACCGGGCTGGATCGCCCCTTGCCCGAGGGGGAAGAAGCCAAATATCGCCCCCGCTTTTTTGGCCGCGAAGCCGCCCTGTCGGTTTTTTATTGTCGTATGGCACTCGAAACTGGTGCCAATGTGCGGGTTGCATGCGGGGTTCGCCGTGAGGATGGGAATTACCTCATCGACGCAACTGACCCCATTCCGATGGAAAAAAGAAATGACCTGATTGAGGAGAATGTACTCAATGCGGAGAGGGTATTGCGCCCTACCGAAGACCTGATCCGGGGAGCAAAGTCCCAATGGAGTATGTTTCACCCAGTCTGGCCCGAAGTTTTACCTGTTGTAAATACACTAACTAAGAGGTGATTATGGCAAAAAAAATCCGAACAGAAAAAGATAAACGCACCAACGATATCCTTTTGGGTCCGTTGGAACGACCCGCGCTGGCATTCTTCGCGAAAAACATGCCAAAATGGGTCAATTCAGATATGCTCACGGTGTTAGGTTTGGCTGGCTCGGTGTTGGCGGCTGTGTCTTATGCTTTGGTCGGAACAGGCGCGGTGAAAGGCAACACTTGGTTGTGGGTCGCAAGCCTCGGTTTTGTGATCAACTGGTTTGGGGATAGTCTGGATGGTACCCTCGCGCGTTACCGAAACATGTCGCGGCCGAATTACGGCTACTACACAGACCATGCCATTGATGGAATCACCTCTCTATTGATTTTCGGCGGAATTGGGCTTTCCGGAGTCGCGCGTTTTGACGTTGCGATGGTTGCTCTGAGTTGCTGGCTGCTCCTGATGCTTCAGGTTTTTCTCAAGACTCACGCAACCGGTGTTTTCGAAATGACCAGCATAAAAATCGGTCCAACCGAAGTCAGAGTGTTAGCGATCATCCTCAACACGGTAGTGTTTTTCGTCGGTTCTGGCAGCAGCCTTTTTAACGTCAAAATTGCTTCCCAGATTATCCCGGTGAGCATCGGCACGCTTGTTCTGGCAGTTTTCGCCGTCCTCTTTCTGCTCTATTTCATCTACCAGGTCATCCAAACCGGCAACCAACTGGCTTATGAAGATGGCGAAGCCCTCAAACTGCGGCAGCTTGAGGAAAGCATGGGAAGAAAACTAACCAAACAAGAGAAAAGAGCCGCCAAACGTGCTAAAAACGTTCAAGATAAAACCACAGAGATAGCAGCTTAAGATAATTTCTGGTCAATGAAATCACAGGCAGCGTAACAGCTGCCTGTGTCTGGTTAACGGCTGGTAGCGCGTGAGCGCAGGGCGGATACGGCAGGTGCCAGGGCTTCCAGCTCTGGCTGACGGTGGTTTAACTTCGAAGCCGAGATCTGAGGGAGCTCAAGCCCGCCGAGCCCACTGGCAGCAGTTACCGCCTCACGAAGCGGCGGTAAAAAGTTGGCAGCCGCCTGCGAAATCGGATAGGAGATGTAAATTTGACGGGGGCGAAGCAGATGGATGAGTGGTGCAAGGTGTTCGCCAAGCACTCTGGCTGCCTGCTCAACAATCTCGATGGCATAAGGGTCACCCTCAGACGCAGACTGAAGCACCTGATCGCCAGTGGTGGTGATATCCCAGTGGGTGGGTTGCAGGCGCAGTGCTTGCAAAGCCAACCCATTCAGGCTCACATAATCGTTGAGGGTAAGGCGTCGGTTGAGGCGAGCATCCGGTTCGTCAGAGACGAAAATCCTGCCGATCGCTCCGGCGAACCCAGCCGGACTCTGATACAGAACTCCATTAACTGAAAAGCTTGCCCGTATCACCGGGTTGAAACTCAAGTACATCTGTGTTCCGCCAGTGTCACCAGACCCAAAAAATATTTCCGCCAGCAAACCGGCTGCGGGGCGCTGCTCAATGAAAATGGGGAGGTTGAAGCGCAGCCCGAGTTGAGATTTTAGCGGCTCGGACTTCCAATCCGGAAAATCCACCGAACTTTCGAGCGTGCCGTTCACTGGGTCGTAATTTCCGGTGATCGAAACGGACACACAGTCCGGCAGGGGCAGGTGTTGGGCTTGCGTAACCATCAGTAGCCGGTCAGCTGAGGATGTGATTAGTTCGAGGATCGAAGAGAAACTTCTGCCGGCAGGCATGCTAACCGTCAGCCTTTCCTGGACAATGCCTGACGGGCTGCCGTAAACTAGCAACAACCGCTCGCCGTCGAGGTTGAGACCAAGTATGCTGTTGGCTGAATTGAGAGTGGGTTCAGGATTTGGCATGTGTACCGGATTATAACCCCTTGCGCCACAGTCGGGGAAAACCCAACAAAAAACCATGCTGACTCCATCCTGGAAATCCCATGCCACATTTCGCTGGGCGCGAAGTTTATGATTGACAGATTTAAAAACCTGTTATAATAGACAGTAACAATAATACCGTCTATAAATATACAAAGAATAAAATGGTGTTATAAAGGAGTGTGATGGCAAGAAAAGACGACCGCCGAATTCAACGAACCCGCAAAGCCCTGCGGGATGCCCTCTACGCTCTGGTGCTCGACCGGGGCTACGACGACCTGAGCGTGCAGGACATCACCGACAAAGCCAACCTTGGGCGAGCCACGTTCTACCTGCATTACCGCGAAAAAGACGAACTGCTCGAGGACCTTCTGCGGGAACTCACTGAGAACTTCACCCAACGCAGCGGGAATAAAATCCGCTTTTCGGACCTGAAAACGCTCCAATCCGTCTTTGAATACGCTGAGAATTATTACGATTTCTATCGAATCATGACCATCGGCAAAGGCGGCATCATCGGCATGCGCAAATTGCAGGCGATCATCCGCGAGACATACGCCCAATCACTGGATGATATCGAAACCACCACTGGCAATAAATTCTGCGTTCCGAGGTCGTTCCTGGATAACTACTTTGCGAATTCACTGCTCGGCACGATTTGCTTCTGGCTTGAGCAGGAAATGCCCCATCCCCCAGCGGAGATGGCGGATATGCTGCTAAAAGTAGCTTCGCCAGAACGGCTGTTAATCAGCCCCCTCTCCGAAGAGGTGCTGAACGAGAAACAAAATCCCAAAAACAAAAAAGCCAAAGCCGCCAAACCAGCCGAAGTTGAGTCAGGATTATCCGAAAGCTTACCTCAATCAGAGGCGGAACAAGGCGAGGCTGAAAAATCAGAGGAAACCGAATCATGAACATCTTGCTGGTCTATCCAGAATTCCCCGATACTTTCTGGAGCTTCAAACACGCTCTGAAATTCATCAAAAAGAAATCATCTTCGCCGCCACTTGGTCTGTTGACCATCGCGGCTATGCTTCCCTGCACGACGGGCAAGAAACTGGTGGATATGAACATAACCACCCTCAAGGATAACGACATCGCCTGGGCGGATATGATCTTCCTGAGCGCGATGAACGTCCAGCGGAAATCGGTCGATGAAGTGATTCAGCGGGTCAAAGCCGCGGGCAAACCCATTATTGCTGGTGGACCCCTGTTCACCATGGAAAAAGAATCCTTCCCCGATGTGGACTACCTGATCCTGAATGAGGGCGAAATTACCTTTCCGATGTTTTTGCAGGACCTCGCGCTCGGAAAACCAAAACGTGTTTATGAAACCAGCGAATACGCGGATATTCGCGTCACACCGATGCCCGATTGGGATTTGGTTGACCTAACCAAATACGATTCGATGAGCCTGCAATATACCCGGGGCTGCCCGTTTAACTGCGACTTTTGCAATGTAACCTCGCTTTTGGGTCACAAAATGCGCATTAAGAGTTCAAAACAATTCATCGATGAGCTGGACGCCCTGTACAATCGCGGCTGGCGGCGCAACGTGTTTGTGGTTGATGATAATTTTATCGGCAACAAACGTGCCCTGAAGGAAGACCTTCTGCCGGCGCTGATTGAATGGCGCAAAGGAAAAAAAGGCTGTCTGTTCATCACAGAAGCCAGCGTCAACCTGGCAGATGACGACGATCTGATCAAAATGATGGTGGAAGCAGGCTTTACGCAGGTTTTCATCGGCATCGAAACCCCTGATGAAGGCAGCCTCGCCGAATGCGGAAAAAGCCAAAATCGCAACCGCGACCTGGTGAGCAACATCAAGAAGCTCCAGCAGTATGGACTTCAGGTTATGGGCGGCTTTATCGTCGGATTTGACAGCGATGATGAAAGCATCTTCCACCGCCAGGTGGAATTCATTCAGAAGAGCGGTATCGTCACGGCGATGGTAGGTTTGCTCCAGGCGCCAACCGGCACCACGCTCTACCAACGTATGCTCAGGGAAGGCAGGCTGAAGGAATCGGATTACTCCGGTGATAACGTGGATGGCGAGACGAATATCGTTCCGGTCATGGACGCGGGCACGCTAAAGCATGGTTACCGAGCTGTGTTGGATGGAATTTACTCCGCAAAGGCGTTTACGGACCGTGTGATTACCTTCCTGAAAACCTATCGCCTCCCCCGCCGCGCTTCGACGCTCGAATTCCAGGAAGTCCTGGCACTTTTCCGCTCTATTTGGGTGATTGGATTGATCAGCCCCGAACGGAAGTACTACTGGAAACTTTTCTTCTGGTCGTTGTTCAATGACATCCGGAAATTCCCGCTAGCCATAACATTCTCGATCTACGGCTACCATTTTAGGAAGGTGAACGAGCTGCACGTTTCGGCTTGACCCGTCCAGGCACCGTTTGGTGGAGCCCGACCATAGAGGAAAACGGGCTCCACAGCCGCATTGAAGGTGACCGCAAACAACACGAAGAAGGCGTGTTGGTCGAGTTTGGCATGCTATAATTGGGCTTATGTCAAAGACCCCTAATGCAACCCCTCTGATTGTTGCCCACCGCGGAGATTCTGCAAATGCTCCCGAAAACACACTGGCCTCATTCCGCCTTGCCCTCGCTAACGGCGCTGATGGAATAGAGCTGGACGTGATGTTCTCAGCCGACCAGAAGCTGGTGGTTATCCATGACGACACGCTGGACCGAACCACTAATGGTCATGGGTTGGTCGGCGCCACGCCTTCCGACGCCATCCGCGAGCTGGACGCCGGCAGCCGGTTTGGGGAGAAATTCAAAGGGGAACCTGTGCCGCTGCTGGATGAAGTGTTCGCCGAATTTGGCGGAAAGTTCCTCATCAATGTCGAGCTAAAGAATTACAAGACTCCCAAAGATCAGCTTCCCGATTTCGTCGTTGCGCTAATTAAAAAGCACGGACTAAGCGAAAGCGTCATGCTTTCATCCTTTAACGCCCGCAACCTTCCCCGCGCGAAAACCCTGGCGCCAGAAATCCGGACGGGGTTGCTGACTCTTCCCGGCATACTCGGCTTGCCGATGCGCGGGGTGCTTGGGCGGCGCTATGCAGCCGATGATCTGCACCCATTTCATCGGGATGTTTCTGCCAGGTTGGTACAATCCAGGCACAACCTTGGGCAGAGGGTAAACGTGTGGACGGTGGATGAACCCGAAGACCTGCGGCGAATGCAATCCTTTGGCGTGGATATGATCATTTGTAACGATCCTTCCCATGCCCGCCGGATCCTGGAGAGGTAACGTGAAAGTCCGCCGGCTGCTTCTGCTTGCCTTTGCGCTGGCGTTGTTATTGGAACCTTTTTCCCTGATCTTTCCAACCAATCCAGTTTCTGCACAAAGCGATGTTGATGCATTAATGGACGCGATGAGCCCGGCAGAAAAAGTGGGGCAGCTCTTCTTGATTACCTTTGACGGCAGAGATGTCACACCAGAAGGCTCGGTTGCCCAACTAATCGAGGACTACCACATCGGGGGTGTGGTGCTCAGCAGTTCCAACAATAACTTTAGCGGCACTGATACCGCCAGCTCAGCGCGGGAGCTGATTGAGTCGCTCCAACAACTTGCATGGCAGAAGAGCCAGCCGCCTTCCGGCAATCCAACCCCGGAAGCCGAACCTCAAGACCTGCCTGCGTATATTCCGCTCTACATTGGGATTTCCCAAAAAGATGAAACCGGCAAGCAGGATCAATTCCTTCAGGAGCTCACCCAGCTGCCCGGCTTGATGGCTATCGGCGCTACATGGTCGGAAGAGAATGCCAGGCTGGTGGGGCAGGCTCTGGGGAGGGAACTCGCGGCAATCGGTTTCAACTTGTATTTAGGACCTTCGCTGGATGTCGTGGATTCCACTGACCCGCTCCAGGCGGCAAATGTGGGTACAGAAACGTTTGGTGGAGACCCCTATTGGGTGGGATTGATGGCTAAATCCTACATTGGCGGCTTGCACAGCGGCAGCGGTGGGCAGATGACCGTAATCGCGCGCCACTTCCCAGGTCTAGGCGGCGCGGACAGACCGGCGCTGGGAGAAGTTTCCACGATCCAAAAATCGCTTGAACAGCTCAAACAGACCGAACTCGCGCCCTTTATGGCGGTCGCTGGCGCGGAAGACCAGCTGCAGCAGGCGGACGGCTTTATGATCTCGCATATCCGTTTTCAGGGACTGCAGGGCAACATCCGTTCAACAACCAAACCAGTCAGTTTTGATCAGGCTGCGCTTGCGCAACTTCTCGGCGTTGAACTAATCTCGAATTGGCGCCAGTCTGGCGGTCTAACTGTTAGTGACAGCCTCGGCAGCCGTGCCGTGAGGCTTTTTTTTGACCCAACCGGCGGCGATTTTGACCCGATCACCATCGCCCGCACAGCCTTTCTGGCAGGTAACGACATCCTCTTTCTCGACGATTTCTATGCCAAAGGCGATTTGACCGTTTTTGACACCATCCGCAGAACGTTGGAATCCTTTACTGACAAATACCAGGAAGATAGTGTTTTTGCGCAACAGGTGGATTCCGCGGTCCGCCGCATCCTGGCGGAAAAACTTTCGCGTTATCCCGAGTTTAACATTGAACAAGTAGTACCAAACGAAGATAACCTGAATATCATCGGTAACTCATCCACCATCAGCCTAAAAATTGCCCGCGAAAGCGCCACCCTAATCGCTCCCTCGCAGGAATTTTTGGCTGGCTTGTTGCCGCAACCGCCATCTTTCTCCGAATACATCACAATCTTTACGGACACACGCTCCATGAGGCAGTGCGCCAACTGCGAAAATTTGAACCGACTCTCCACTGGCGCCTTCGCCGCCACGTTGGGAGAACTTTATGGAAGTAAAGGGAGCCAACAGCTCTCCGAGTCGCGCGTCAGTTCCTATAGCTTCGTGCAGCTCACCGAAATCCTTGATCAGGTAACGGATTATTCTGACCCGAACATGGTTGATAATCTGCGGCGCTCTAAATGGGTAATCTTTAACTTCCAGGGGTTGGACTCAGACTTACCTCAAACTTATGCCCTGAAACGCCTGCTGGCAGAGAGGATCGACCTCCTGCAGGATAAAAACGTGATCGTTTTTGCGTACGGTGAGCCCTATTACCTTGACAGCACTGAAATTGCAAAGCTAACAGCCTACTACGCCTTGTACGACAAAACCCAGGCGGCTTTGGATATCGCGGCGAGGGTGTTGATGCAGGAAGCCCAACCGGTTGGAATGCTGCCGGTCAACCTCGACCCGGCTGGCTACGACCTGGAACAACAAATAGCCCCATCAGCCAACCAGGTCATCCCAATCGCCCTGCTGTCTGCCGCATTAACCCCGGAGGTATCTCCCACGCCGGATGCGCCTCTTGCTGTCCCGGTTACCCCTGTGCCGCTGTTCCGGATGGGCGAAACGGTGAGCATCCAGGCTGGTCCGGTGCGCGATAAGAAGGACCATTCCGTTCCAGATGGCACGCTGGTCACGTTCACCATTCGCCTCGCGGGTGAGAATCTGATTATTGCCCAACCCGAAGCCCGGACAGTTGAGGGGCTGGCTACCATCAGCTACCGCATCGATCGGGATGGGATCTTCGAAGTCACCGCAACCAGCTCACCAGCAATGGTCTCGAGCACGTTGGTTCTCAACACACAGGGCGGTTTGGCTTTGGTCATCATGCCCACGGCAACGCCAACGCTTCAGCCGACCCCCAGCATCACAGCCCTTCCGTCCGAAACCCCCGAACCAAGCCAAACGCCTGAACCGGGAACCAACACCACAGGATTCCCCCGCATGATGGACTGGTTCCTGATCGTGTTGATCCTGATCGCGGGTTTTGGCGCGGCTTTTCTGGTTGGCTACCGCTGGTGGGGTGGGTATGGCTGGGCGTTCCGTTCGGGTTTTTGCACCCTGATTGGTGGGCTTTTGGCATACCTGCTGCTCACGCTGGGCATCAACAGCCTTGTGGAATTGGTCAAAGAAAGCAGCTCCTGGTTCATTGTCCAAATGACCATGATTGGCATGTTGTTTGGCTGGGTCGCCGCCCTGATCTGGTGGCTGCGCCTTGAAGGCATGAAACCCACCGTTGAGTGAGCACCGAGCCATCGCCCTGCCCCTCCGCAATACTTCGCGAACATACCAGGCGGTTGGAAGGGATCGCTCAGAAACCACACGATCGCACCCTCTCCGCTTGCTTGTTGAGTAATACTATAATCCTCGACAAATTATCAATGTACGATACAATGAGAGTATAAGTTTATTAATAAACACATAAATAGTCAGCCCAACGCTATGGGAGGTGTGATGAATCGCTTGATTTCAGCATTCCTGGAAGTTACTATTCTGTTTACTCCTAAGCCCTTCTTATCGGTGGCTCATTCTCAGGAACCGCCTACTGACCCCAACATCAATTATCCAAATAAGAATCCAGCAGAATACGAGCCCACAAGGCGATGCGTCATGTTGTTATGCTGGTAGCCAAAGAAACGCGATGAGAGATGCAAACGGGGTCTACTTCTTGCTTTCAGACCACCTTGGCAGCAGCAGCGTTGTGGTAGATGTCAGTGGGCAGGTTGTTGAAGAGGGCTACTACCTACCCTGGGGTGGTGAACGGGGAAATCAAGAGATTGAACTCACCGACTATGGTTACACCGGTCAGATACGGGAAGGCGACATCTATTTCTTCAACGCCCGATATTACGACCCGGCTATTGGAAGATTCATGCAAGCCGGCACCATCGTCCCCATGGCTACACAGGGAACCCAGGCTTTTGACAGGTATGCCTACGTCAACAACAACCCGCTGATGTTAAAAGGTGTCGTTTCGGCGCGACACAAACAGTAGGCTAAAGAGGGGCTTTTCAGCATCGATGATCCAAAACAGAATTGCGTAAATAGAACGAACGCGCTATAACGCCTTCAAATGCACCGATCTGCAAAAAGGCACATCAAGAACCTGGAATTGCACTCATGCTAACCCGAACTGCGCCATCAAAAAACAGTGGAAATAGTGAGAAAACTCCTGCGAAAACGATCATCATTCTCACGTCCGCTTCAAAAATTCACCGCCTGAACGCCGTGGGGAGCCTGCGCAGCCAAATTCACGCGATCCGGTTTCGGGTAGAACAATTCTACAAGTTGTGGATGATCGTGAGAAGTAAGCTCAAGAAGGTCAGCCCTGCCGCGGTCCACGCCAGGCGGGTTTCAGCCGGTCCGAGTGAGCCATTGTTGGAGTAGCCATTATGATTGCTCAACTGACGTAAGCGGCTGGTGGTTTCGCCGGTGAGTGCTTTTACGAACTCACGCACGTCCCTCGGGCGGTCGTTGGGGTGCAGCGCCATCCCCCAAAGGATTGCCTCTTCCACTTTGGGCGAGATGGCAGGGTTTAGCAGGCGCGGCGCGGTGAGGCTCTCGGGGTTCAAAAAGCGGTCGCGCACGTTGGCAGGCGGGGTGTTGGTGAGCAAGTGGTAGAGCGTGCAGGCAAAGGCGTAAATATCTGCCCGGGCATCTGTATGGCTGCTTTCGCCGCCGTACTGCTCTAAAGGAGTGTAAAGTGCTGTACCCTGACCTTGCATGATCGTGATGGTCACTTCGCCTGGCGCGAGCAGCTTAACCAATCCAAAGTCGACCAGCTTTACCACCCCATTTGGGGTCACCTTGATGTTGGAAGGCTTGATGTCGCGGTGGAGGATGGGTGGGTCCTGGGTGTGGAGATACGTCAGGGCGTCGCCGATTTGAAGTGCCCAGCCTAAAACTTCCGCTTCTGGCAGAAACCTGCCGCCATTTTCCGCCTTTGCTAAAAGCGCGCGCAAGTCATCCCCGGGGATATAGTCCATCACCAGGAAATCGTTATCCTCAATCGAGAAAAAGTCGGAAACTTTGGGCATATTGGGGTGGTCGAGCCGCGCCAAAACGGTTGCCTCGCGCATGAACTGGTCTCGCGATTCCTGCAGCATGGCTGGCGGGAAGGTGGGGTCGTAGCTAACCTGTTTTACCGCGCAATACCTGCCCGCAAGGCGCTGGTCCTGCGCAAGGTAAATAAATCCGTAGCCACCCTGACCAATGATGCGTTCGATTTCATAGCGCTCATGAAGCACAGCGCCAATGCGTGTCTGAAAAGGCATGACTTGTTTCTTTCTAGCTTTGTCGGGCTGCTTCCCTTTCGGCGTCGGGTTTGGGCAGCCTGTTTGCATTATAATGTTTATTATAGTCTGAAACGGTAAGCGTGGAAAATGGAAGATCCAGTCCTGATAGCAAGTGAAGGGCCACTCAACGGGCAGCAGTGGGTTATAAAGGGACAACTGCTGATCGGGCGGGATGGGGAGTGTGATATTGTGATTCCCGACCGCCAGGTCTCAAGGCAGCATGCCCGCATCACCAACACCGGAAAAGGCATCCTGCTCGAAGATCTTGGCAGCAAAAACGGCACATTCGTCAACAACATGCCGGTCTCGTCTGAAGTCAAGCTTGCGGAAGCGGATGAAATCCAGATCGCCCTGACGCAAAGCTTCCTATTTCTCAGTTCCGACGCTACCCTGCCCCTGAGCGACTTACCTCCTGAGTTGGGGCAGATGTTTAACCTCCGCCTTGAAAGCGCCTCGAAGCGCGTTTGGGTACGCGGCGTGGAGCTGGACCCACCGCTATCTGCTCAGCAGTTCAACCTGTTGGCATTGCTTTACGAGAATTCCGGCGAGGTTGTCAGCCGTGAGGCACTGATTGAGGCTGTCTGGGAGGAGGATACCCGCTGGGTGACCGAACAGGCATTCGACGCGCTGCTCAGGCGCCTGCGCGACCGCCTTGATCAAATTGACCCCGATTACGATTACATTGTCACCGTTCGGGGTCATGGACTGCGGCTGCAAAATGAGCCACATTGATTCAAATTAATTGTTCTGCAGGTTGCGTTTCATGGTGAAGCGTAAAACCTCGCGGTTTAGCTCCTTCAGACGCTCAAGAATTTCAGGTTGATCGCCTTGTTGTTCAATTTGCCCGAGTAATCCTCCGAGCAACTGCATAAACTCGTCATTGATCAGATCGCTGGACTCTTCAAGCATTTTTGCGCGGTTTTCAGCGTTCTCTTCCTGGAGCAGGGCGTCAATGATGCCAAGATACGCGTTGGAACTGTCGGCTGCCTGGATCACAGCAATTATCTGGCTTAACTTACGCAGTTTGGCTTCGTCTTTCGCGGCTTGAGCTGCCTGAGCTTCCTGGTTGATCACTTCAGCAACCGCCTGGCTGAAGCGCGGCAGGGCTTCGTGGG
>JAYFQB010000197.1:0-2287 GCA_034927385.1 Anaerolineaceae bacterium
TAATCGGACTTTCCGACGGTAACCGCATAAATTGTTCCTGAGTTTGCGTCTTTTAATGCCTGTGATGCCGACTCCATTGTAGCGCCGGTTGTTAGAACATCATCGACCAACAAGATCTTTTTGCCCTTGACGACCGCCGGATCGGCTTCAAAAACACCCCGGACATTCTCCCTTCGGGAGTTTACATCCAGGTTGACCTGTGAGTCATTTTCTTTGATGCGGATCAGAGCGGTGGTTGAAAGAGGTTTCGAAAACTCTTTCGTGAGCGGGATTGCCAGACGTTCCGCCTGATTGTAGCCTCGCTGTTCAAATTTGCGTCTCGAAAGCGGTACAGGCACGATCAAATCGAAATCCCAGTTTTCAGCCTGAACGACTTTCAGGAGATACCCAGCCAAAACCCTCGACACCCCAATGTCATTCTGGTATTTCAGGTGGTGAATTGCCTCTCGGATCACCCCGCCATAATATGCGAAAGCCCTAAATCTTGAATACGCGGGTTTATGATTATTGCAATGAGGACAGTGCCCGCTTTTGCTCACATACGCGTTGCAGTATGGGCACGTGTTTTTAGGAACTCGTTTGATCGCCGCGTAACAATCCGGACAGATGATCTCACCTTCAATGTTGCAGCCCAGGCAATGCGGAGGAAAGAACCAATCGATTGTGTTCCACATCCAATCTTGCAAAATCAGCTTCATAATGCAATACCTTATCAGGAAGCAAGCGTGTTCTGGTAAAAAAGTTGTATAGCTGGCCAAAAAATTGAAAGGATAGTAAAAAGAATCATCAGAATTAATACGATGATCAGAAAGTATTCCAAGGGACCTGGTCGGTTACCCTGTCCTGAAGCCATACATCCTCCAGTAAGATTTATTTTTTCAATTATAATATTTTTACATTAATGTGAGAACCTTAGATAATCTATTGCCAGGGTGGCGGGAAGCATCTAAGATTATTTTAGTTCAAGGTATGAAAAGGAGTAACATGAGTGATATTTTTGATAAAGTGGCTGACGATCGCGACCCATTAAAAAAGTTGCTTTCAAAAATTCCCGGTTTCAAGGGTTATATTGAACGCGGTGACCGCCGCCAATCCGATAAGCTGCTGCGCGAAACAATCGCCAATGAATATGAAGCTCATTATCAGCGTATTTCTGGTCTCCAGCGTGATTTGATCTCGCAGGGTGGATTGGCTTACCTTTCCGAGCTCGAAAACGCATCCATCAAACTGCGTCAGTTTATCGATCGTGTACGCACCGCCTCTTATGGCTATGCGGGTCTTTTTGACGCGATAAAAATCAAAGAAGATGAATTGTCAAATATCTATGCTTACGATGCTGCTCTGCTCGAAAAAGGCTCGGCGGTATCCGGAGCGATCGATAACGTTGAATCATCAATCGGCACCGACGGTTTGCCTGCTGCGCTCCGTCATTTGACCTCTGTTGCTCAGGAGTGTGTTGACTTGTTCAACAAGCGTTCTGACGTAATGAAGGGCATCGCTTAATCTCTTTTTTTTAGATTTACGGAGGAATAATATGGCAAGAGTTTTTGATGTAGTCGAATATCCAAGCGAGATGGCAGATGAGTTGGTCCATCGTTTCCCTGAAACAGGCATTGCTGACCTGCGTTTTGGCTCCCAGGTGATCGTACGCGAGTCCCAGGCGGCGGTCTTCTTCCGCGATGGTCGCGCTCTCGACGTGCTCGGTCCCGGACGCCACACCATCTCCACCGCCAACGTGCCCCTGCTCACTAACCTTTTGGGCAAGCTATTTGGCGATCGCACGCCTTTTACTGCTGAGGTTTACTTTGTTTCCATGCGCGAATTTGCGGACCGCAAATGGGGTACCCCCCAACCCATCATCGTTCGCAACACGGGTGTTGGTCTTGGCATCGCTTTATTACAAGGCTTTGGAACCTATAGCTTCCAGGTCAAAGACCCCCAGCAATTCGTCACTCAGATTGTCGGTCAGCTTGGTGCGTATCGCACGTCGGATATTGAAACCCGCCTGCGCACCATGCTGCTCTCCCGCCTTCAGGATCTGCTCGGCGAGACAACATCCCAAAAGAATGTGCTTGACCTGATCGGGCTCACCGATGAACTCGGGGCTGGCGTTCGTGCCAAATCGCAGGATGACTTCCTGGCAATCGGTCTGCTGCTTAAATCGTTCTATATTGGCAACCTGAAACCTTCAGATAAGTCCGCCAAAGAACTGCGCGAAATGGGCATGCTCGACATGCAAACATACACCCAGCTTCAGGCTGCGGATGCCATGCGCGACGCCGCCCAA
>JAYFQB010000034.1:0-1696 GCA_034927385.1 Anaerolineaceae bacterium
CTTTAGAAAAGCACGTAAGGGAACCATGCTTTGGTTCCCCCTTTTTTTTTACTCGTTAGAGTTTTTGAATAGATTTGAATAATCATGTTGTAATTATTGAGGTGATTTCTAAATGTGCGAAGAATACTTGACAGTACCCCGAGGAGTGATTTGACAGTGTAAAACAATATGTTATTTTTAATAAACAATTAGCCTATGCAAATCAAAAGGATTCTACAACAGGTCCATACGAAAACTAAATGGGAGTACGTATAATATGACCGAATCTATTTTAGAGAATGGGACTGACTCATTACGGGCATGCATTTCGCGAAGCCCAAATCTATGGGAAGAAATTAAGACAACCCCTCATCGATATCGGGTTTTGACTGGAGAACGAACAACAGGGGCATTACATATCGGACATTATTTTGGTTCCTTAAAAAGCCGGGTAACTCTCCAGAATTGGGGGGTGGAAATGTTTCTCGTGCTTGCAGATTATCAGGCAATAACCGATCGCAATTCAACAGAAAAGCTGAAAGAACGCATTCACGATATTATTCTCGATTATTTAGCAATAGGAATCCAACCAGATAAAACAACCATTTTTTGCCATAGCATGATTCCTCTGTTGAATCAGTTAATGCTTCCATTTTTAAGTGTTGTAACCATGTCTGAACTACAACGAAACCCTACAGTAAAAGAAGAAATTGCTTTGTCTGGAATGAAATCGGTAAGTGGCTTAATGATGACTTATCCTGTTCATCAAGCAGCAGATGTTTTGTTCTGTAAAGGAAACGTAGTGCCAGGTGGAAAAGATCAATTACCTCATATTGAGATAACACGCTTGATTGCCAGGAGAATCAACAATCTATATTTTGATGGGAAAGAATTTTTTCCAGAACCCGAGTTACTGTTAAGTGAGTCCCCATTATTGCTTGGCACTGATGGTCGAAAAATGGGTAAAAGCTTGAATAACGCAATTTATTTAAAGATGACTAACGACGAAACTGCCAAGATGATTAAAAAAGCTAAAACCGACACGGAAAAGGACATTAGTTACGATCCAATTAATAGACCAGAGGTTTCCAATTTGTTGAGACTGTATTCTTGTTGTACTGGAGCATCTCCGGAGATAATAGCTGACCAAATCGGTAATCGCGGAGCATCGGAATTAAAAAAATCCCTGGTTGAAGTTGTTAATGAGTATTTCAAACCCATCAGGGAACGCCGTCTTATCTATGCAACAGAAAAAGGATACATATGGGATTTGTTGAAAGAGGGAAATAGGTATGCTAATGAAATCGCAGAGCAAACGATGAGGGACTTGAAGAAAGCCATGCATATGCTCTACTATCAATAGTTTGAATCAACACTGTGGTGAATAAGTAGCTAAAAACCATACCGAAACTTATTAAAAATGAGATCAGGAGGAAGAATGATCAACAGTGCGCGTCTAATGACAGGAGCGAGGCCTACAGGAGGGTTGCACATCGGTCAGTATTTTTCTGCATTTAAACCTTTTGTAGATAGCGATCTACAAACAAATTCGTTTTTTATACTCTCGGATTTGCACATGCTTACAACCAAATTCACCGTGACGTCAACAAAGAACTTAAAGAATTCGGTAGTTGGACTTGTTGCAGAGGCCATTGGTATTGGTGTAAATACAAATTTTACATCATTTTACTTACAATCTCAAGTTCCTTGGCAAGCA
>JAYFQB010000322.1:0-2106 GCA_034927385.1 Anaerolineaceae bacterium
CATTTGATTACAGACCGAATTTCAGCATCGGTTATCATTGCTCCCTGGGACCTCTGCAAGCCGGTTTCCGGGTGCATAAAGAGCATGTCACCCTTTCCAAGTAGCGATTCAGCGCCGGGACGATCAAGAATTACCCTCGAATCAACCTGCGAGGCAACCGTGAAAGCGATGCGGGTTGGGAAGTTTGCCTTGATCACGCCAGTAACAACGTCCACGCTTGGGCGTTGGGTGGCAACAACCAGGTGGATTCCAATGGCGCGTGCTTTCTGCGCCAGGCGCACAATCTGTTCCTGGGTCTGTTCAGCCGAATTGAGCATCAGGTCTGCCAGTTCATCGATCAGAATCACGATCCGGGGGAGTTTTGGCTTACCTGCCTTTACCATCCTGTTATTGTATGAGTCCAGGTTGCGTGCTCCAAAAGATTCGAGGAGGCGGTAGCGGTTTTCCATTTCAGTTGTCGCCCAGCGCAAAACGCCCATAATGCGTTCAACTTCGGTTTCGACCACTCCATAAAGGTGGGGCAGACCGCTGAAGCGCCTTAACTCGACACGTTTCGGGTCGATCATCACCAGTTTTAGGTCGTCCGGATGGTTGTTGAGCGCAAGCGACATGGTGATGCCAGCAATGCAGATCGACTTGCCCGAGTTCGTCGTGCCCGCGATCAGCAGATGGGGCATGCTTGACAGGTCCGAGATGATCGGTTCTCCCGAAACACCCCTGCCAAGCGGAATTGCCAGCGGTGAATTGACTTTGGTGAACTCATCCGATTCAAGCAAGGGACGCAGGCGCACGAGCATGTGTTCTGTGTTGGGCACTTCGATACCAACATAGGATTTTCCCGGAACAGGTGCCACAATGCGCAGCCGTTCCGCTTTGAGTGCCAATGCCAGATCCTTCGAAAGGGAAGAAATCTTGGATATTCGGATTTTCAGTTTTTCTTCCTGACCAGCCTTCTCTACATATCCCGGCTCAACGGCGTATTGCGTTACGGTAGGTCCAACCCGATAGCCAACCACCTTTGCGGGAACTCCGAACTCAGCCAGGGCTTTTTCCAGTAAACCGGCGTTCATGTTGATGGTCGCCTGGTTCGTGGCAACAGACTTCTCATTTTCGAGCAGGGTTAGCGGCGGCAAGCCTTCGGGTCTGTGGTAGTGGGTCGGCTTTTGCGCCTCTTCCTCTTCAATCTCAACATAGTTTTTCCGATATTGCAGCGGGAGTTGCGCTTGCACCAGGGGTTTGCGGGCTGGTTTCTTTTCGTTGGTCAACTCCTGGGTTACCCGCGCCGGTTCCGGACTCCGGGTTTCCGTGACCTCTGCGTGGGATTGGTCAATCTGAGTGGGTTCGCCCAGTTTAGCCCTCGCCCAGCGGTCCAACTGACCGACCAGGTTAAATCCGAACAGAAGCGCGATCAGTCCAAGCACGAGAAGCAAAACCCCCGCAGGGATGCGCGTGATCAGGCGGATGAAGGGAAATGCCGCGCCATAGCCGCTGATCCCTCCGGCGCTCATGCCAGCGTTTACACTGCTGACGGTATCGTTGAAAAACGCGGAAAGCGAACCAAGTAATAGGAAAAATGCAATTTCCACCAGGACAACCCGAAGGATGTTCACCTGTCGAGTCTGGTTTTTTCTCCAGAGTAAAAGCAGCCACCCCGCCGCAAAAAATGCCGCCGCCACGATAAAGCGCCCATAGCCAAACCAGCGCCGCAGCATGGCAGCGCCCGCGTCAACAAGTTTTCCGTGGGTTATCCCAAAGACAGCAAGGAGCAAAAGTGCCCCCAAAACCAACAGAGCCAACCCGGCAACATCCCATCCAACACGGATCAGCCGTTCCTTATTCGCTTTTGCCTGGGCTTCAGCTTGTAAGGCTGCCTCCTGGGCGGCTTGTTTCATCTTTGCTGTGTCGCTCGCGCGGCTTTTGTTGGCGGTTTGGCTCACAGGTATTCTCCCTTCATGCAGCGTCCAACGCTAAAATATTATTCAGGAATTTAGACTGCACCAATCGTGCCAGTTAGTCTTCTTCAGTGGATTCTGAGGGGGTGGTTTCAGTAGAATCGCGTTCGGCGGGTTTGTTCTCAGAGGGTTCGGTCTCAGTCGCCTGAGCCGG
>JAYFQB010000074.1:0-3814 GCA_034927385.1 Anaerolineaceae bacterium
TAGACGCCGTCTTCGGGCAGGATAATCAGTTTCTGACCCGGTCTAACACCGTCTGGTGTGTCGCCAATCAGATAACGGTTGGACCACAGAATCGTTTCAGGCAGAAGCCCAAAGTCATCCTCGATACTAAAAATGGAATCCAATGGTTTTACTTCGTAGGCAATAATTTCTGTTCGGGGAGCGGGAAAACTCTCGGAATCACCCACAGGGAGTGAATTGAGTTTTTCAACCGCGGCATAGTAGAGCAGCGTGTCACTCGCGAAATAGTTTGGCAATGTGCCTCCCGGGATCACGAGGCGCGTACCGGCAGAAATATTTGGTGAAGAAAAACTGCCGATCGTTTGGGCAGAAAGGTTGTTTATGGGGTAGTTGATAATCTCTTCCGGGGTCACGCCATAGTAGGAGGAAACCGCGCCAAGTCCCTCTCCAGCAGACCAGGTATGGTAGACACCGTCAACCGGAAGGATAAAAATCGTTGTGCCAGCCGTGAAATTGCGGATGTCGTCGCCGAGTTCATAACGGTTAGCCCAAATGATCGTTTCAGGCCAGAGATTGAATTTCGCGGCAATAGACGCAACGGTATCGCCTTCCTGAATGGTGTAGGTAATCACTTCAGTGCGAGGAATTGCTGTCGGTGTAGGTGTGGGAGGGACTGCCGTCGGACCAATGGCTGAGGTTTCGGTCAACTCCGCCAGAGGGGCAGGGTCGTCATCGGTTGCCACCAGGACCATCGGAGCGCCGATGGTGCGGGTTGCTTCCAGCTTGCTGTTCGCTTTGCCGCCTGCAAGCCAGACAATTAGCAAAACAAGCGCAAGCAGGACCAGAATACCTGCGGCAATCATTCCCGGTTGTTTGTAAAAGGGTGATGGTTTGGAATCAGGTTTGGCTTGCTCAGCTTCGCTTGAGGACTGAGAGCCTGGATTTTTGTTCAATTTATCGGTCATAGTAACTCCACTTTTGGATAATACCCGCCTAAATCAGAGGTGTCAAGTTGACCCAACATCCCGAAATCTCCCTGGCGGAAGGGGTGTTCGATCAATTCGTAAAATACCTGGCAGTGATTTCTCGCAAGTCTGCCTGGCTGTGACGCGCGATAGCGTCGAAAAAGTCCTGCCGGGTTGCGATGCGCCAGGTGTTGGTTATCGCGTAATCTTTTAGAGCCGCAAAGAATTCCTTATCGCCAACCGCAAGCCTGACTTCGTTCAGGAACTGGACGCCCCTCAGGTAGACCGCGTTGCGGTAAGGAACATAGCCGCCTTCGAGATGGATGTCTGAATCCACATAACCCTGCGGATTCTGCTCGGAGATGCGAATTGCCCACCACCACTCCACATCTGAGGGGTGGTATTCCTGATAATAAAGCAGCTCCGCGTAAGTAGCGAAGGCTTCATCGAGCCAAGGTTCCAGGGCATGATCGTTCCCAATGGTGCCGTAGAACCACATATGCATCAACTCATGCGAGATCATCAACACCAGGTCAGTTCGAGGGGTTCCGTCGTAAAAGTCAAAGATGCCGTAACTGATCATGATCATGCCGTCCATTTCCATGTTATGCAGGAAATCTCCGACCACGATCGAGATCATCTCGTGGGGGTATGGGTAGAGCAGCCTGGCATAGAGTTTCATTGCCTTCGCGCCGATTTCCACAGCGGCTTTTCCCGTTTCGATGTTGTTCATGAAGACGTAGGAACGAATTCGCACCCCGTCCTGAACGATTTCATATTCAAAATAGCTGTCGCTTACCGAGAACGAAAACGCCCTCGCGCCTTCGAGGTGGTAGGAGTAACTCCCGTCCGAACCGTTGGCTGGCGAACTTGCCGCGACTTCGATCAGCTCGGCGTGATCAGTCAGACGCAAGGTAACATCGAAATCGCTGAACTCGTTGACGATTGATTCGCCTACGATGATATTATCCTCGTCCACCACACGGTCATAAGCCAACCACCCTTGTTCCTCGTCATAAGGCGGGATGAACGGATACCAATCAGATATGTTGGTCTGCCGATTGGTGTAACCGTAAATCCCCTGCTGCAGCGGGAAGTAGAGCCTGAAGCTGAAGGTGAAGGTGGTGGTTTCGCCAGGCTGAAGTGGGGAGGAGAGGCTGACGAGGGTGTGGATGCCTTCCTCTGTGAAGCCCGCAACGCGTTCTCCCCGCAGGTCCGATTGAGCATAACTACCTTCGAAATTGCGCGGGGGCACCACAAAATGGATTACATCCAGGCTGTGGCTGCTGCGGTTTGTGTAGGTGATTAGTTCGGTCACAGCGCCATAATGCGTGTAGTAGTTGAGGATCAGATCCAGCTTGTAATGGGTGCGGTGCCCGGGGAGGGGTGGGACTTCCAGTTGTACCGGCGCGAAAGTTGGGCTGGGACTGGGCTCAAAAGTTGGGCTTGGTTCGATCAGCTCCACGGTTGGTTCAGGTGCAGCGGTCTCGGCTTGACGCCCGCCGCAACCAGCAGCGACGCTCAGGAGAAGTATGACCAGGAGAATCTTGCGTAGTTTCATACCTTGCGATTTTACCAGCAAACCGAATTTCATCTTTAACTGAGAAGGATTTTGGCACTCTTTAATGGAAATGTGTCATCTTTCAGCATACACGCCAAAAAAAACACATCCCCGGAAAGATAACCCTGGGATGTGTTTTTATGGTTGGTTGGGAAGGTTATGCTTCGACAATTGTAATTTTGCTGCGGATTTCCGCTGTTTTGCGCATCATAGCAATTCCCTGGCAGTACTTTTCTTCGGAAAGCTGCACCGCGCGCTGCACGTCTGCCAGGTTGATGCCTTGACCCGTCAGGATGTATTCAAATTCCATCAGCTCGAACACATGCGGATGTTGGTCTCTTACACTTTCCACATGGACCTTACACTCAAATGCTGTAAATGGCACTTTCTTTTTCCGCAGGATCGATATCACATCCATGCTCGAACATCCCGCCGCGCCAATCGCGATCAGCTCCGTCGGTCTGAAGCCGGTGTTCTGCCCGCCGGAGGCTTCTGATGCGTCCAGGGGGACCAAATGCCCCGAAGTTGCGGTGGCAGTGAATGCCATATCCTGATTCCAAGTAACTTTTGCGTCCATTTGTTCTCCTTTTTTCTTTAGGCTGCGAGCTCAGGCGGTTTCTGCCAAAGACCAGTTGGCTTGCACGTCAAAATCCAGCGTGGAAAGGTCGTCGGCGATGAAGTGGCGGTAACCCGCCCCCGCGATCATCGCCGCGTTATCCGTGCAAAGGCTGATATGCGGAATGTGCACGCGGTAGTCGGTTTGGGAGCGGAAGGCTTCGCGCAGGGCTTTGTTGGCGCTGACACCGCCGGCGACGATAATCTCGCGCACACCAAATTCCCTGGCTGCCGCGATTGTCTTTTCGTAGAGTGCCCCAACCACAGCCGCCTGGAAACTGGCGGCGATATCCGCGGTTGGCAAGGGTTTTTTGGCAGATTTGAATTCTTCCACGGTGCGCAACACGGCGGTTTTTAAACCACTGAAAGAGAAATTCCAGGGTTCGCTCAGGCGGGCTTTGGGGAAGTTGAAAGCGCGTGGGTTGCCTTCCATGGCGGATTTTTGGATTGATGGACCGCCCGGGTAAGGCAGCTCCAACAGGCGGGCAACCTTGTCGAAGGCTTCGCCCGCCGCGTCGTCCCTGGTTTTTCCCAGCACTTCGAATGCGCAGTAATCGCGCACCAGCACGATCTGGCTGTGCCCCCCCGAGGCGACAAGGCAGACAAAAGGCGGCACAAGCTCCTTATGGGCGATGTAATTCGCCGCGATGTGCCCTTCGATATGGTGGACGGGTATCAGGGGTTTGCCCGCGGC